>JBEKAU010000262.1:0-4751 GCA_050015755.1 Vulcanimicrobiaceae bacterium
CGAGATCTGCGTGCCGTTGAGGAGCGCCAGCCCTTCCTTCGCCTCGAGCGCGAGCGGTGCGATCCCGGCGCGGGCGAGCGCGTCGGCGGCCGGCATCCGCTCACCGCGATACCATGCCTCGCCAACGCCCAGCAGCACCGCCGAGAGGTGTGCCAGCGGCGCGAGGTCACCCGATGCGCCGACCGATCCCTGGCCGGGAATGACCGGGACGACGTCGCGCTCGAGCAGCGCCAGCAGCGTCTCGATGACTTCCCAGCGCACGCCGCTGTAGCCGCGCGCCAGCGAGCCGACTTTCAGCACGATTGCCAGACGCGTCGTCGCCGCGTCGAGCGGTGCGCCCACGCCGCAGGCGTGCGAGAGGACGAGGTTGCGCTGCAAATCCGCCAGCCGCTCGCGCGGGATGCGCGTGTGCGCCAGTTTGCCGAAACCGGTGTTGACGCCGTATACGCTCTCGTCGCGCGCCGCGATCGCACGAACGACTTCGGCCGCGCGCTCGACGCCGGCCCGCGCGGCCGGATCGACGACGACGTTCGCCTCGCCGGCCAGCACGCGGCGCAGATCGGACCCACGGAGCGTGCCCGGCCGCAGCACGAAGGCCGGCCGTTCGACCGTCCCCGCGCTCATCGCTCGAACATCGGCAGGCGCAGGCCGTGCTCACGCGCGCACTCGAGCGCGTCCTCGTAGCCCGCATCGGCGTGCCGCGCGACACCGCTGGCGGGATCGTTCCACAGCACGCGCGCGATGCGTTTCGCCGCGGCCTCGGTGCCGTCGCACACGATGACGACGCCGGCATGCTGCGAGTACCCGATCCCGACGCCGCCGCCGTGATGGATCGAGACCCAGGTCGCGCCACCGGCGACGTTGAGCATCGCGTTGAGCAGCGGCCAATCGCTGACCGCGTCGGAGCCGTCGCGCATCCCTTCGGTCTCCCGGTTGGGGCTGGCGACCGAACCGCTATCGAGGTGATCGCGGCCGATGACGATCGGTGCCTGCAGTTCGCCGCGCGCGACCATCTCGTTGAACGCCAGGCCGACCCGATCGCGATCGCCCAGGCCGATCCAGCAGATGCGTGCCGGCAGCCCTTGGAACGCGATCCGCTCGGCGGCCATGTCGAGCCAGCGGTGCAGGTGCGGATCGTCCGGGATCAG
This sequence comes from Vulcanimicrobiaceae bacterium, assembly GCA_050015755.1. Taxonomy (GTDB): domain Bacteria; phylum Vulcanimicrobiota; class Vulcanimicrobiia; order Vulcanimicrobiales; family Vulcanimicrobiaceae; genus Vulcanimicrobium. The sequence continues at coordinate 1,149 of JBEKAU010000262.1, forward strand.
CTCCTTGACCTTCGCGTCGGTCTTGGCGATGTCGTCGGGATCGCCGGAGAGCGCGACCCAACGGAACGGACCGATGCCGCGGCAGAACAGCGGCCGCACGTAGGCCGGCACGAAACCGGGGAACGCGAACGCGTCGGCGACGCCGACCTCGAGCGCCATCTGACGGATGTTGTTGCCGTAGTCGAACGTCGGGACACCGAGCCGGTGAAAGCCGAGCATTGCCTCGACGTGCGTCGCCATCGATCGTTTCGCCGCCGCCGCGACGGCGGCCGGATCGCGCTCGCGGCGCTCGCGCCATTCCTCGAGCGTCCAACCGATCGGGAGATAGCCGTTGACCGGATCGTGCGCCGAGGTCTGATCGGTCACCGCGTCCGGACGCACGCCGCGCCGCAGCAGCTCGGGCACCATCTCCGCGGCGTTGCCGATGACGCCGACCGAGATCGGCACGCCGGTGCGCTTCGCCTCTTCGATCATCGCCAGCGCCGCATCGAGCGAGTCGGCACGGCGATCGAGGTAGCGCGTCTGCAAGCGCTTCTCGATGCGGCTCGGGTCGCACTCGATCGCCAGCATCGACGCGCCGGCCATCGTCGCCGCCAGCGGTTGCGCACCGCCCATCCCGCCCAGGCCGGCGGTGAGAATCCAACGCCCGCGCAGGTCGCCGCCGTAATGACGGCGCCCCAACTCGACGAACGTCTCGTAGGTGCCTTGCACGATCCCTTGCGAGCCGATGTAGATCCACGAGCCGGCCGTCATCTGACCGAACATCATGAGCCCCTTGCGATCGAGCTCGTGGAAGTGCTCCCAGGTCGCCCAGTGCGGGACCAGGTTCGAGTTGGCGATGACCACACGCGGCGCGTCGGGGTGCGAGCGGAAGACGCCGACCGGCTTGCCCGACTGGATTGCGAGCGTCTCGTCCTCGCCCAGGCGTTCCAGCTCGGCGACGATGCGATCGAACGACGGCCAGTCGCGCGCGGCCTTGCCGATCCCGCCGTAGACCACCAGGTCGCCGGGCCGCTCGGCGACCTCGGGATCGAGGTTGTTCATCAGCATCCGCAGCGGTGCTTCCGTCTGCCAGCTGCGTGCGCGCAGCGTCGTTCCGCGCGGCGCGCGAACCGTTCGCGCCAAGTCCTGGATCACGTCGTAGCCTCCGGGCCGTTACTGCCGGCCCGCGGCTGGGCGCTCCTTCAGGGCCGCCTAGGCGGCGGTGTTGAGGAAGCGGTTCAGGAAGCCGTACTGGCTGTTGGCGTTTTGCAGCGTCAGGAGCGAGATCTGCTGCTGCGTGAGCAGTTGGTAGAGCTCGGTCGACGTCTGCGCCGCCGACGCATCGACGATGTTGGCCGCCGAGGCGGTCAGCGCGTTCGAGGCGGTGTTGTTGCTGGTGACCTGATTCTGGATCGCCACTTGCTGGGCGCCGAGCGTCGCGCCGGCCGCGACCGTCGCTTGGATCGCTTGATCGACTTGCCCGATCGCGTTCTGCGCGCTCGCTCCGCTGCTCAGGTCGATGTTCTGGATGAACAGCGCGTTCGCGCTCGCGTTCGGCGTCGTGACGCTGGTCGTGGCGCCTTCGCTGGCGCCGGTCTGCACGGTGAGGTTGGGCGCGGTCGAGCCGGCGGCAGCGGCCTGGACCTGCACGGTCGCGGTGGTACCGACGTCCTGCGTGCCGGGTGTACCGACGGTGACCGTCGTGCCGTTGACGGTGAACGTCGATCCCGCCGCCTGCTGGCCGACGTTGGTCGTCTGTCCGGTCGCGGTCGCGGTGAAGCTGACGTTGACGGCCGGCCCGCTCGAGCCGTTGACGACGGAAAGCTGGATCGTCCCGGCCTGGGCGCCCGTCGCCGAGGTCGCGTTCGCGACCAGGTTGCCGCCGCCGGCCAGTGCCGCGTTGGCGGTGACGACCGCGTTCGCCGGGGTTGCCGGCGCGCTGCCGTAGGTGCCGTTGAGGAGCTGGACGCCGTTGTAGGTCGCGTTCTGCGCGTCGGTGTTGATCTGATCGACGAGCTGGTTCGCGACGCTTTGAAGAGCTTGCCGGTCGTTCGGCGAGAGCAGGTCGTTCGACGCCGAGACGGCCAGACCGCGCAACGACTGCAGCGCGCTGGTCGTCGTCGCGAGCGCGCCCTGCGCGATGCCGAGCGCGTCGTTCGCATTGAGCGCGTTCTGCGAGCCCTGGTCGAACGACGCCGACTGCACCTGCAGCCCGGTCGCGATCGCCAGCCCCGACGGATCGTCGGCGGCCGAGTTGACGCGCTTCCCAGTCGATGCAGACGTGTACGCCTGCAGCAGCTCCTTCTGGATCGATTGGAGCGGCGTCAGCGCCTGGTTAGCCTGGTTCGTGAGGGAACCAACCCCGAATGACGACATCCTGAACTCCTCGCTCGCTCTTTCTGATCGGCCAACGAGGGACTCTCTTCGCACGGCGACGCTGTGATGCGCCGCACACGTGCCCGACCGGCTTCAGCCGTCGGCTGAAGCCGTCACACCCGGCGGCGGCCGGTGATCAGGTTGTAGATCACCAGGACGACGGCGATCACGAGCAGGATGTCGATGATCGCGCCGCCGTGCCAGACGACGGCGTCGACCGCACAGATCGCGACGATCGCGATGACGATGTACCAGAGTGCGCGCGCGATGTTCACGCCGCAGGTGTACCCTCGCGACCGGCCGGTCTATCGGGTTCAGCCCACGGCTGAAGCCCCTCAGGCTGCCAGGGGAACGAACGCCTCGCCCAGGGCGTCGACGACCGGGCCGGGCAGGATCGAGACGACCAGGTGCCGCGGGAGGAACCAGGTCACTCCGGCGATCGCCTGCTCGAACTCGTTCTCGTCGAGGAAGTCGTCACGGACGACCCGGAAGACCAGCTGCTCGGGTGGGTTCTGGTCCGGCGAGACGAGCGCCAGGACCCCGGGGTGCGCGATCCCGAGCGTGCGGGTGAAATAGGCGTGCAGCAGCGGCCGCACGTAAGACGGCAAAAGGTGCTCGTCCGGCGGCTGGACCTCCATCCGCTCGGTGTCCTTGAGGACGGCCCGGAACGTCGGCTCGTCGCCCGGGACGACCCCCAAGCGCGGGACCTCGAACCCGCCGAAGGCACGCCGCGTGACCAGATCGCCGCAGGTGAACACCCAGGCCGCGGCATCTTCGAGCGGCTCGATCGCGATGCCGAAGCCGCGATCGGTCGCCAGCTCGAGCAGATCGGGAACCGCGATCTCGCCGGGTTCGCCTTCGTCCGGCAGATCGAGCGCGTAGTACGGGAAGCCGTCAGGCCCGAGGAAGATGCGCGGATCGCGCGGCACCAGGGGCGTCACCTCGAGCAAGTCGTAAAAACGGTGCCGCCACTTCGCACCGCGCTCGTCCTCCGGGATCGCCAGATGCTCGCGCAGTTCGTTCATCCTGGACTCGTTCTACCCGACGATGACGTTGCGCCCGGCAGCTTTGGCCTGGTAGCACGCCGCATCGGCTTCGGCCAACGCCTGCTCCGCACTCGGCGTGTCCGCTTCGAGCGGCGCCAGCCCCACCGAGACACCGATGCCGAGCGTCTCGCCGCTGTACTCGATCCGATAGGCGTCGACGGCACTGCGGATCTTCTCCGCGACCCGTCGCGCGTCGTCC
>JBEKAU010000263.1:0-4748 GCA_050015755.1 Vulcanimicrobiaceae bacterium
TGCTGCTGCTGCCGACCGACTTCGTCTACTGGCAGTTCGCAGCGCTGATGTTCGCCAACGGCATCGGCACCGGGATGTTCGCGGCGCCCAACACGACCGCGATCATGAACAGTCTGCCGGCCGCGCAGCGCGGCGCGGGCTCCGGGATGCGCTCGACGTTCATGAACTCCGGCCGTCTGCTCTCGATCGGCGTGTTCTTCTCGCTGATGATCGCAGGGCTCGCGCAGCGCCTCCCGCGCACACTCTCGACCGGGCTCGAAGGGCAGGGCATCCCGCACGCGGTCGCAGCGCAAGTCGGGGCGCTGCCGCCGGTCTCTTCGCTGTTCGCCGCGCTGCTGGGTGATAACCCCATCCAGCAGCTGCTCGCGCCCTCCGGCGCCCTCGCCGCCGTGACGTCCGCGCAGCGCGCCGTCCTCACCGGCACCACGTTCTTCCCGCACTTGCTCGGCACGCCGTTCCACGACGGCGTCGTGGTCGCGTTCGGTACGGCCGCCGGGCTCTCGCTGCTCGCCGCGCTCTTCTCCGGTCTGCGCGGCAAACGCTATCTCCACGCCACTTCGAAAGAGGACTCCGATGGCTCTTACCACGCTCGACCCGACGCCGGCACTGATCGTGATCGACCTGCAGAAGGGGATCGTCAGCCTGCCGATCGTGCCGCCCGCCGCTGACGTCATCCGCAACGCCGCTGCGCTGAGCGCCGCGTTTCGCCGCAGGAATTTCCCGGTCGTGCTGGTCAATGTCGACGGCCGCGCTCCGGGGCGCACCGAGGAGTCGCGCGTGGGCGGCAGCTTTCCGCCCGGCTTCGCCGAGCTGATTCCCGAGCTCGACGCGCAGCCGAAGGATCTCTACGTTACCAAGCAGCGCATCGGCGCGTTCACCGGGACCGACCTCGACGCGCGCCTGCGGGCGCTCGGGGTCACGCAGGTCTTCATCCTCGGCGTGGCAACCAGCAGCGGCGTCGAGGCGACGGCGCGCGCGGCCTACGAACTGGGCTATCACGTCGTCACCGTCATCGATGCGGTCGCCGATCTCGATCAGACGATGCACACGCACAGCGTCGAGCGCATCTTTCCGAAGATCGGCGAACGGACGACGACGGCCGAGCTCCTCGCCCGGCTCGCCAGCGTCGCGGCTTAGTCGGCGCGCTCGCGGGCGCGCACGAGCCGCAGCATCGCTTGGGTGAGCGGCACGGGGATCCCGTGGACGGCGGCGCGACGCACGATCGCACCGCTGATCGCCTCGACTTCCGTCCGCCGGCCGGCCTCGAGGTCTTGCAGCATCGAGTTTCGGTTGGCGGCGGTCGCCCGCGCCGCGTCCTCCACGAGAGTCCACGGGCTCGTGATCGCATAGCCTTCGCGCGCCGCAACGGCGGCGGCTTCGTCGGCGAGCTGATGCCCGAGCGCGCGCACGTCGTCGTCGTCGGCGATCGTGCCGTTCGGGCGGCCGCTCAGCGCGCCGAGCGGGTTGATGACCGCGTTCACCAGCAGCTTGCGCCACAGGTGCGCGTCGATGTCGCCGACGACCTCCGTCCGTAGCCCGGCCGCGACGAACGCTGCCGCAAGCTCGTCGCTGGACGTGCCGGGCGGATCGACGCGCGCAAACGTCGTGTGGCCGCGTCCGATTGCGCGCACGTGGGTCGGCCCGAGCAGCGTTGCACCTTGCATCGTCGTGCCGGGCGCGAGCCGCGCGGCGGGGCCGAGCGTCGCGCGCGCGTCGGCGGCGAAGTCGATCCCGTTCTGGATCGAGGCGACCAGAACGTTCGTTGGAAGCGCACCGGCGAGCGGCGCGAGGGCGTCGCGTGTCGCGTAGGCTTTCACCGCGACGAGCCACGCGTCGCGGTGGTGCAGATCGTCCGGCACGATTGTCGCGCGCACCGGCACGACCGAGGTGCGCCCGTCCGTCTCGACAGTGATGCCGTCGCGCCTGAGCGCATCGACCACTTCGGTACGGCGCGCGAGCACGATGACGTCGTGGACGGGCGCGAGTGCGGCGGCGAAGGTCAGGCCGAGGGCGCCGGCGCCGACGACCGCGATCTTCACCGACCGAGTGCGGCCGTGAGTGTCGCGTCGCCGCCGACCTTGTCGAGGTACCAGTACGGATAGGGCAGCGCCGGCGCAGTCAGCGCGTCGAGCGCGGCGATCTCGTCGGCCGTCAGCACGACGTCGAGCGCGCCGAGGTTCTGGTCGAGCTGCTCGATCCGGCTGGCGCCGAGCAGCACCGCGGGCTGCTCCGGCCGCGCCAGCAGCCATGCCAGCGCGAGCTGCGCGATCGTGCACGTCTTCGTCGCTGCGATGGCCGCGAGCCGGTCGACGAGATCGTAGGCGCGCTCCTTGTCCATCGGGATGGAGTCGAAGCCGGCCAGCCGTCCCCCGCCGCCGGTCGGGTTCTCGCGTGTGTAGCGGCCGGTGAGAAAGCCGCCCGCGAGTGGACCCCAAACGACGATCCCGACGCCCGCCTCGCGCGCGAACGGCAAGTGCTCGAACTCGAGGTCGCGACCCGCGAGCGACCAGTACATCTGCGCCGCGCACATCGTCGCGTAGCCCTGCGCGCGCTGGCGCTCGACCATCGTCGCCGCCATCCAGGCCGGAAAGTTACTGTAACCGACGTAGCGCACCCAGCCGCGGCGCACGACGTCTTCGAGCGCGCGCAGCGTCTCGTCGAGTGGCGTGAACGGGTCGACGGTGTGGAGCGAGAGCAGGTCGATCCAATCGGTGTTCAGCCGCCGCAGCGACGCTGCCACCGCGTCGACGATGCGGCGATACGACAGTCCCGCGTCGAGCATCCCCTCACCCAGACGAAAGCCGATCTTCGTCGAGAGAACGACGCGACGGCGGTGCGAGCCGAGCGCGCGGCCGAGCATCTCTTCGGACTCGCCGCTCGCATACGCATCGGCCGTGTCGAAGAGCGTGACGCCGCGGTCGATGGCGTGGCCGACGATCGCATCGGCGGCGCGCTGATCCGTCTTCCAGACCGACCCCATCGGGCCGTCGCCGCTGCCGAACGTCATCGCCCCGAAGCCGAGCCGCGAGACGATGAGGCCGGTCGAACCGAGTCGCGTGTACTGCATTTAGTCCTCCACCAGTTGGAGTTTCATCTCGTCGAGCGGGACGAAGCCCATCGAGACGTAGAGCGGGCGCGCGTCGTCCGAGGAGTGGAGCACCAGCCGGATGAGCGGATAGGTACGTGCGTGCGCGAGCATCGCGTCCATCAGCGCGCGCGCCAGACCGCGGCGGCGCCAGCTCGGCTCGACCCAGACGCCGTGGACGCGGCCGTCGTGTTCGGCCGCCGAGCCGGGCCGCGGGACGGCCGGGGCGATCAGCAGCGCGGCGCTCGCGACGGGCACGCCGTCTTCCTCGGCGATCCACGCCAGCAGCCGACCGTCGCCGAGCGCGCCGCGCATCCACGCTTCCCACACCGCGACGTGCGGATGGTCGGCGCTCTCGAACTCGCCGACCTCTTCCCACACCCGGCCGCGGTGACGCGCGAGCAGCCCGGCATCGACCGGCGTCGCGCGTCGGATCGTCGGCGTCACGCGTTGCGGTAGACGGGCGCGCGCTTCTCGCGAAACGCGCTGATGCCCTCAACGACGTCGGCGGTCGCGCCGGCCACGGCTTGCATGTCGGCTTCGTACGCGAGCGCCGCTGCCGCATCGCCGAGGCCGTTGCGCACCAGCTCGCGCTTCGTCAACCCGAGCGCGCGCGGCCCGCGCGCGAGTGCGCCCGCGAGCGCCTGCGCCTCGGCGAGTACGCGGTCGGTCGGGACGACCTTCGTGCACAAGCCCAGCGCGTCGGCGCGCGCCGCGTCGATCTTCTCGGAGAGCAAGCACAGCTCGGCAGCTTTTGCGTAGCCGACCATGCGCGGCAAGAAGTACGAGACGCCGCTGTCGGGGACGACCCCGATCTTCACGAACGCGGTGGTGAACGACGCCGTCTCGGCGACGATGCGGAAATCGCACGCCAGTGCGATGCCCATGCCCGCACCGGCGGCGACGCCGTTGACGGCGGCAACGACCGGCTTTTCGATGCCCAGCAGCGCGAGGATGGTCGGGTTGTAGCCTTCGCGCACGACGCGCGCGACGTCGAAGCCGCCGCCGGCCGGGAACACGCTCTCATCGTCGAGGGCCTGTCCGGCGCAGAACGCTTTGCCCTCGCCGGTCAGCACCAGCGCGCGGACCTCGGCGTTGCGGGCGAGGTCCTTGAGCGTCGCTTGCAGCGAGCGCATCAACGCGAAGGTGAGCGCGTTGTACGCCTGCGGGCGGGCGAACGTGATCGTCGCGACGCCGTCGGCGATCGCGACCGTGTGGTCGATCGGTGCGGTCATCGTCCCTGCCATGTCGGCCTCCGCTTGGCGAGGAACGCGTCGATGCCCTCGCGCGCGTCCTCGGTTTGGAGCAGCGCGTAGAAGGCGCGCCGCTCGTCGAGCAGCGCGGTGTGGAGCGGATCCTCAAACGCGCGCGAGACGGCCCGCTTGGCGACCCGGACGCTGTGCGGGGCCTGCCTCGCGAGCGCGGCGGCGAGGTCGAGCGCGACCGGCAGAACCCGCTCGGCCGGCACGCAGCGGTTCGCCAAGCCGTGCAGTTCGGCCGTGCGCCCGTCGATCTCGCGGCCGAGCAGCACCATCTCCGTCGCCAGCGCCTTGCCGACCGCGCGCGTCAGCCGTTGCGTGCCGCCCGCGCCCGGCATGACGCCGAGCATGATCTCCGGTTGCCCCAGCCGCGCGTCTTCGGCGACGACCAGCATGTCGCACGA
>JBEKAU010000264.1:0-4746 GCA_050015755.1 Vulcanimicrobiaceae bacterium
CGATACCGCTTCTCGACGTCGACCAGGCCGTGCCACTTGTCGGGCAGCGGACGCAACGACTTGCCGAGCACGGCAAAGTCGGCGACCGCCAACGAAAGCTCGCCCATCTTGGTGCGAAAGACGGTCCCGGTCGCGCCGATCAGATCGCCGCGCTCGAGTTCCTTGAACAGCCCGAACTGCTCATCGCCGATGTCGTTGCGGCGCACGAAGAGCTGGAAGCGTCCGGTCCGGTCGTGCACGTCGGCGAAGACCACGCCGCCCTGCGCGCGCACGCTCATCAGCCGGCCGGCGAGCGACCAGCGATTCTCGTCGTCGCGCCCCTGTTCGCCCAGCGACGCATAGCGCGCGGCGAGATCCGCCGCGTGCGCGGTGACGTCGTACCGAGTCGCCGTGAAAGGGTCGACGCCACGCTCGCGCAGCGCGGCGAGTCGAGCCCGCCGGGCCGCGACGAGATCGCTCACGTCAGGACGCTTTCTTGGTCTTCTTCGGGTCCTTGTTGATCGACTCGATCTTGTACTTCATCTGACCGCGCGGGGTGGTGACGTCGACCGTCTCGCCCTTCTTGCGGCCCATCAGCGCACGCCCGACCGGCGACTCGTTCGAGAGCCGCGCGTTCTTGGGGTCCGCTTCCGCCGAGCCGACGATGGTGAACTCGTGCGAAGCGCCCGAGCCCGTCTCCTTGACCTTGACGCTGGCGCCAAGATGCACTTCGTCCGCGACGTAATCGCTCGCGTCGATGACGCGCGCGTTGCGAATCATGCCCTCGAGCTTGAGGATGCGACCCTCGACGAACGCCTGTTCTTGCTTGGCGTCTTCATACTCGGCGTTTTCCGAAATGTCGCCGAACTCTTTGGCCTGACGGATGCGTTCGTTGACCTCGCGGCGGTGCACGGTTTTGAGCTCGTCGAGTTCTTCTTCGAGCTTGGTGAGACCGTCTCGGGTCAATACGATTTCTTTGTCGTTCAAAAGCGACTCCCGGTGGAATGACCGACCCCGACGGTTCCCGCCGCGCGGCGCAGGGCCCTGCCGCGCCAGAGCGCCAGGGGGAGCCCCAGGGTTGCGGCGACGGCAATGAATCCCCTGGTCGTTTGGTCGTCACGCACCAATGCGACGGCGAGAATCGCCGCCAACCCAACCGCCGCCAGGCCCGGCAGAACGACGCCCGACCAGCGTGCTTGCGGATCGCGGAGGAACGTCCGCACCGCGGCCAGCGCGCTCATCGCAAAAAGCACGCCGAGGAACCATGACGTCCCCCCGAGCGCCAGCGCGAACGCCTGGCCCGCGCCCGATGAGAATCCGGCCGCCAGACAGCAGGCAAGCGAAAGGACCGTGATCAGCACGATCGCCGCGGCCGGCTCGTCGCGCCGGTCCAGTCCTCCGAGTGCGCGGGGGACGAGACCGTCGCGGCCCATCGCGTACAGGCTTCGGCTCAGGTAGATCAGCGTCGTTTGGAGCGAGGCCGTCAACGAGAGCAGCACCGTCACCGCCAGGACGGGTCGCCACGCCGCACCGAGCAACCCGCCGACATACGCAAGCGCATCGGTTTGGTGGGCGTCGTAGCCGGCCGCGCTTCCGATGCGCACGAAGGCCGCGGTCGCCGCCAGCATGACGGCGGCCGTCAACAGCAGACCACCCAGTCCGCCCGTCCCCGACGTTGACGCGTGACCTTCGGCCTCCTCGGCCGTCGAGGCCGAGACTTCCCACCCGTCGAGCATCCAGATGCCGACCACCATCGCCGCGAGCAGCCCGTCCCACGAGATCGGCGTGCCGGTGAAGGCGACCGCGTCCGGCCGTGGATGCAGCGCCGCCAGCGTCCCCGCGCCGGCAAGCACGATCAACTCGGCGACCAGCAGCAGGCCCGCCAACAGCGCCGTCGGCCGCAGGCCATACCAGAGCAGCAGCGCCGAGGCCGCCGTCCACGCGCAAGCGACGAGCGCGACGGCGGGTGCGCTGCTCGCCAGCCCCGGCGCGAGCAGATCGAGGGTGTAGCTGCCGGCCGGCAGCGCCGTCGCCTGTACGGCGAAGACGTTCGCGACCAGTAACACCCAGGCGCCATAGGCGCCCGTCGTGGGGCCGAGCGCGGCGCGGATCCACGTGTACGAAGAACCCGCGTTCGGCATGCGCGCGCCGAGGCGGCGGTAGCCGACCGCGGTCATCGCCATCAGCAGTGCGACCAGCGCGAGCGCGAGCTCGGTGCCGCGGCCCGCGGCGGCCACCATCGCGGCCAACGTGGTGGCGAGCGAGAACGCCGGCCCCATCGAGGCGCCCGCGACGACGACCAGATCGCGCAGCGCGAGCACGCGCCGCAGGTGGGGCGCGCCGGTCACTGCCGTGCGCGCAGTTGCGAGCGGCGGTAGCCGTAGAGCGCGTAGATCGCGATGCCGACCAGGAACCACACCAGGAAGCGCAACCACGTCAACGGAGCGAGCCCTTCGACGGTCAGCCACGTGCACAGCACGATCCCGGCAGCCGGCACGAGCACCGGGCCGAACGGGACGCGGAACGGCCGCGGCACCTCGCGGTGGGTGAAACGCAGCACCATCACCCCGGCACAGACGATGACGAACGCTGAGAGCGTGCCGATGTTGACGAACTCGAGCAGCACGGCCAGCGGAACGCCCAGCGCCAGAATCGCGATGACCACGCCGGTGGCGAGGGTCATCACGATCGGGGTGCGCGTGCGCGCGTTGACGGCACCGAACGCACGCGGTAACAACCGGTCGCGCGACATGACGTAAAAGATGCGCACCTGACCGAGCAGCGAGGTCAGCATCGAAGCCGTCGTCCCCGTCACCGTGCCGATCAGTACCAGCCCGAACAGCAGCCGGTTGTTGCCGGCGTGGACGACGGCGTCGAGCATCCCCGAGTTGACGTCGATCTTGTCCCACGCGACGACACCGACCGCGACCGCGGCCACCGCCGAGAAGAGCAGTGCACCGATGATCAGCGAGCCGATGATCGCGCGCGGCACGTCGCGGATCGGGTCGTTCGCCTCTTCGCTCGCGACGGTCACCGTGTCGAAGCCGATGTAGGCGAAGAACACCAGCGCTGCACCAGTGATGATGCCATGCCCGCCATGCGGGGCGAAGGGATGGAACGCCGCCGGATGGACCACCGCGGCGAGCCCGAGGATGAACGCGACGAGCGCGACCAGTTGGATGACGACCAGCACCGCGTTGGTGCCGGACGATTCGCGGATTCCGATCGCCAAGATCACGGCGATCGCCAGCACCGAGAGGCACGCGATGACGTCGACCTGCGAGTGCGCGAGGTCGATGCCGGTGTGGGTGAAGGCGACGTTGGCCGTCTGCGCCCAGCTCGGCAAGGTGATTCCGATGCCGCTCAGGAGTTGTTGCAGCGAGCCCGAGAGCGTGGCGGAGAGCGGCGCCACGCTGATCCCGTACTCGAGGATCAGGTCCCAGCCGATGACCCAGGCGACGACCTCACCGAGCGCCGCGTACGCGTAGGTGTACGCGCTGCCGGCGACCGGCACGATCGAGGCCAGCTCCGCGTAGCAGAGTGCGACGAACAGACAGGTGACGCCCGAGAGCGCGAACGACGCGACGACGCCGGGACCGGCGGCGTGCGCGCCGCTGCCGACGGTGGTGAAGATACCGCCGAGCATCGTTCCCAGGCCGACGCCGAGCAGCGCGACGACGCCGAGAGCGCGCCGCAGCGGCACGCCGTCACCCGCTTCGCGCGCGCGATCGTGCGGCTGACGCGCAAACAGCGATCGCAGCAGCGACAAGCGCTATGCGGCCTGGAACTCGATGACCCGCGGGCGCAGGTCGAGCTCGCGCAGGAGCCGGCGGTAGTCGTCCTCGGTCACGTCGGTCCAGCGTTTGCCGAGGATGGCGACCAGCGCCGCTTCGACGACGTTGGTCCCGAAGGAACGGCCACCGAAGTCCGGGGTCGTCGTGATCAGCCGGGCGACGCCCCGGTCGCGCAAGAAGTCGATGTCGCGCGCGGTGACGGTGTTGGTCAGGATCGTCTTCCCCTCGAGCCGCTCCGGCATGAACTGCCGCATGAAATGATAATCGCCGGCGATGATCTCGGCATCGTCGTAGTACTCGGGATATTTCGGCTCGGGTGCGCGATCTTGCTTCTTGCCGGTTGGATAGAAGAACTGGAACGGGAGCTTACATGCGTCGGGGAGATACTTGCGCGCCATCTCCTCGAATTCGTCCAGCCCCCGCACCGGCCGATCGAGGTCGAGCGCGAAGATGAAGTCGCCGAAGATCACGTCGGCCCCGGCCTGCACCAGCGCCTGCGCCATCCCGAACCGGTCGAGCGCGCTGACCATCAGCACCCGCGTCCCGTCGAGCTTCACGCCCAGCGTCTCGGTCAGATACGCGATCGCATTTCGCTCCAGGGTATTCTTGAGGCCACTCCCGTCGACGACCGGCGTCTGCTTGACGGCCGCGAGCAACTTGAGGCCGTCTTTCAACGCGTAGCGGTCCTTGCCGGCGTAGAGATACACGTCGATGCCACCCAAGCCGAGCGCGTCGACGGTCCCGTCCAGTTCCCGCAGTTTCGCGATCGCCTTGTCGAGACTACCGTCCGTCCCGACCCGCGCAATGTCGAACTGCTCCCCAAGCAGCTCGACCTGCGCTCGATGGTCGCGCGACGACGACCCCAGCGAAACCGAGACGACCTTTTTCACGCCGAGACCGCGCGGCGTTCGGCGGCGGCGGCGCGGGTGCGGGCGATCTGCTCGCGGCTGATGGCGGCGTCGAACGCGCGCAT
>JBEKAU010000265.1:0-7190 GCA_050015755.1 Vulcanimicrobiaceae bacterium
CATGCTGGTCTCGTGCACGGTCCGCTCGACGTCGAACGGAAGTCCCAGCGGGCCTCCGGAGCATTCCAGTTCGATCACGCTCCCGTCCGGCATCCGCAGGAGCGGGCGGGGATGCCCGGCGGAGGCGTAGATGAGGAGCGCCGTGACCGGATCGAAGATCGCCACGAAGGCCGTGACCAGACTCTCGGGGTTTTCGGCGTGCAGCGTGCGGTGTGCGGCGTCGAGCAGCATCGCGGGATCGGGGTTGATGTGCGCGGCGCCGCGGAAAACTTGGCGTACGCTCGCCATCGCGACCGCGGCGTCGAGACCCGAACCGCAGACGTCGCCGATCGAAAACAGCACGCGTCCGTCGGGAAGACGCAGCGCGTCGTACCAATCGCCGCCGATCTGCGCTTCGTCCATCCCCGGGCGGTAGAAGGCACCGAAGGTCAGGCCCGGGACCTTGGGGAGGGCCCGCGGCAGCGCGGCTTTCTGGAAGCGCTGCGCAACGCGTCGCTCATGGCGGTAGGCGTGCGACATCGACTGCAAGCGCTGCGAGAGCCGGCGAGCGCGAACGAGGCTCTCGACGCGCGTACGCATCTCGCGCTTTTCGAGCGGCCGCAGCACGACGTCGTCGACGACGCGCCAGAGATCCTTGGGCATCGTTCCCACGCTCTGGCGGTCGCTCATCAGAAGCACCGGGATCAGCACGGGATCGCTGTGATGCCGCACGGCGGCAATGCGCGAGGCCGCGTCCTTGAGGGACAGGCCGTCGGTGATGATGAGATCGATGTCGATCTCGTCTTCGTGGTCGTCGGAGACGGGCAGGTCGAACACCACCTCGTAGCGCGGCACGAGGAACTGCGCGAGAAGAGCCCTGTTCTCACGATTCGCGAAAAGGACGACGATACGGCTCACGAGATCACACAGCGACGCGACTGTTGAGGTCGGGTGTTTCGCCGAGCATGCCGCCAAAATGCGTGAGCGGCTGTCCGATGCGAACGCCTTGCGAGGTCATCTCGAAATAGCGAAGCTCTTTCTCGAAGTCGCTCAACCGCTTTTTGAGAACGCCCAGAACGCGACCGATCTCCGCTCTCGAGGACGTTCTGCGCTCGACGTAGCGCAACAGAAGGACGTTGTCGGCCAGGTAGGTGATGCCGATGTGGGTGATTCCCACGTCGGAGATGTTCGGCAGCTCGTTGATGAGCAGCACGGTCACGCCGACGTTCTGCAAGTAGCGGCAGAGCGCATGGAGCCGCTCGTTCAGATCGCGCTCGGAGACGGAGAGGCGATATCCGCTGATGCTGTCGATCATGACGATTCTGGTGTCGTGCTGCTCGACGTCGCGGCGCACCAAGTTCGCGAACTCGTCCGGGGAGAAGCGAAGCGCCTCGACGGACACGACGGAGAGCGTTCCTCGCGCGATCATGTCGGTGATCGGGATGTTAACGCCCTCGCAACGCTCCGTGAGCGTCGCGGCGCGTTCGTCGAAGGTGTAGATGACCGATCGCTCTCCGCGCGTTGCGGCTTCCTTCATGAACTGCGCGGCCAAGGTGGTCTTGCCGACACCGCTCGGGCCGGTGATCAGCGTGACGGTCCCCCGTTCGATTCCGCCATGCGTGAGGGCGTCGAGCTCCGTGATGCCCCACGAGAGCGTGCCGCTCTTGTACGGCTCATGGTGAGCTTCGGGCAGGAGGCGCGGAAAAACCGCTGCGCCGGTTCCGCTCAGCCGCAGCGTGTGCGCGCCGGCGCGATAATCGGAGCCACGAAACTTCGCGACGGTCAGCGAGCGGGCGCGCTCGCTCGGCGTCAACTCGATCACACCGTCGGAGAGAAACCGCAGATCGTCGTCGGGGAGCTCGGCGCTGGATTCCGAGGTCATGAGGACGCATGCACCGCGCTCTTTGATGTAGCGCAGAAAGGCGAGCGTCTGACGGCGAAACTCCTGCGCGTCCTTGGAGAGATAGCGCAACGCCGTCATCGAATCGACGAACACGCGTCGCGGCTTCGTCTGCTCGACGGCCTCGATGATTCGCGCGGTCGTCGGCTCGAGTTCGACTTCGGACGGCGAGAAGATGTCGTAGCTGCGCACGTTCTCGAACAGGTCCGACGCCGGGCTCAGATCACAGAAGCGCACGCTGGCCGTGTCGAACCCGAGGTAGCCGGCGTTCTTCACCAGATCCGCTTCCGGTTCACCGAACGTGATGAAGAGCACCGCTTCGCCTGCGGCCGCACCCGCGCACAGAAAATGCCAACCGAGGGTGGTCTTCCCTCCACCGGGTGGGCCGCTGAGCAGATAGGTGCGTCCCTCGATGTAGCCCCCGTGGAGCACTTCGTCCAGGCCCGCAATACCCGTTGTTACACGTACCGGCAGCGTTTGCGTCACGCCTCTTCCTCACCAGACTCGGTCCGCGCGAAACGCGCTTAGTAAAAGACCACCCCCTTGCTACCCGCTCGGCGAGCAGGTCTAACCTCTCTCCCCGCACCCTCCCCAGCCTAATCACCTGGAAGGAAGTCGCGCTCGATCGCCAAGAGCCGGTTCACGTCATGCAGCGTCGCGTCGTCATCGCCGGCATCGCGCTTGCGGTTGTGTGCACCCTTGGGTATTTCGCCCTGGTGGGGGCGCGCAGGCTGATGGGACCCGTGCACGACGAGCTCGCTTGCAGGCAAGTCGGTGCCTCGCCGAAACAAGCGATCGTCGCGTGCACCGCACTCGTGGACCTGGCGGATCGGCGCGGCGTCTCGCCGGCGGATGAGGCGCCGATGTACGTGAACCGTGGACGCGCCTATGCCAAGGACGGGCAGTATGCTCGTTCGCGCGCCGACTTCGACGCGGCGATCGAGCTCGCTCCGCAGTTGGCCGACGGCTATTGGGGGCGCGCGACGCTGTCCCTTCGCGAGACCCGATACCGTGAGGCTTTCGCTGACTACTCGCGCGCCATCGAAATCGACCCGGACGATGCAGGACCGCATGCGGGGCGCGGTGACGCAGCCTTTCATCTCGGCCGATACGCACTCGCGCAGGCCGACGAACGAGCGGCGGCGAGACTGTCGCCAGGCTGGGCAGGCCCCGACCTCAATCTCGGCGAGTTCGCGTTCGTTCGCGGCCGCTTTGCCGACGCGGCCGACCACTACGCGCGCGCCGTCGCGCTCTCGCCGAGCTCCGGGTACGCCGTGCTCGAGCTGCACCTCGTGCGCGCGCACCTCGGCCGCGACGACCGCGCCGAGCTCTCGCGCAATGCGAAGGCGCTCGACGCGGCGACCTGGCCGTTTCCCCTGGTAGCGATGTTTCTCGGCACGCGCAGTCCGGCCCAGGCCGCGGCGGCGGCCCAGGGCGGCGATCATCGCTGCGAGGCTGCCTTTTACGTCGCCGAATGGTATCGGCAGCACCACGACGCGGCGCGGGCGTCGCACGGTTTCCGCACCGCGATCGCGACCTGCCCGCACGATTTCGTCGAGTACGACTTCGCGCCCGAGGAGCTGCGCCGTTAGGCGCGGTTGGGGTTTCTCGCGATCGTCAGCGTCAGGCGCTGACCGGGGTGGGCGAAGGTCGTGGCTTGCGCGCCGGGCGCCGCGCTCGCGAGTGCCGCGCGGAACATGTCTGCGGCCTGCGGCCCCAGCACCAGCGGGTTGTGCGCGTAGTGCACCGGGATCGCTTGGGTGACGCCCATCAGCTTGCAGGTGTGCGCGGCGTCGGCCGGGCCCATCGTGAATGCGCCGTTGCCGGCACAGACGACGGCGAGGTCGGGGTTGTACCGGCTGCCGAGCATCGCCATGTCGCCGAACAGGTCGGTGTCGCCGGTTGCGTAGACGCGCGTGCCGCCGAGGTCGATCATGAACCCGGCCGCGGGAAATCCCGACGCGCACGAGTGGACCGAGGGAACCAGGCCGACGTTGACGCCCTTGTATGATGCGGTGCCGCCGAAGTTCATGCCCGCGCCGCCGTTGAGGACGATCTGCGTATTGTCGAGGTTGGCAGCCTTGAACTTCGGCACCAGGCCGACGCGCATGAGATCGCTCTGGCCGACGGTCTTCACGTCGACGCCCGCGGCGACGAGCGCAGCGAGTGTCTCGAAGTAGTCGCCGATGTGATCGCCGTGATCGTGCGAGAGCGTGACGATCACCACGTCCGGATTGCGGCTCTTGATGTGCGCCGCGTATGCGGATGCGCTCTGAAACTCGGGCGGCTTCTCGAGATTGAACGCCTTCCAGCCGGAGTTGTTCCAGATCCAGCAGTCGACCAGGACGATCGTCTTGTCGTCCGGCGTCGCGAGCTCGAAGACGCCGCCGCCGTACCAGCGCGCGGTCAGCGTCGTGCTGGGACCACCGGCACCGATGATCGTGCCGTGCGTGCTGACCCCGGCCACCCCGGCGGCAGTCGAGACCCCGAAGAACTCGCCACGTGAAAGTCCGGACATGGAACCCTCCTGCAAAGCGGACGGAGCGTCGATACGCGGAGGCAGTCGCGGGCACCTGGTATACCAGGTATCCCAGCGCACCAGCGAGGAACCCCGCGTCCATGGTGATGCAGACGATGCGGCGAGTCCGGCTCGCGTTGGCCCTCCTCGGTACGCTCGCGACGCTCGCGCTCGCGGCGGCGGCGCCGGTGGGTGCGGCGCCCGCGGCGCGCGACGAGTTGGTCCCGACCGGAACGCTCCGCGTCGCGGTCGCGATCAGCAACCTGGGCGGTCCGTTCTGGTGCGGACTCGGGGCCGACGGTCAGCCGACCGGCGTGCCGGTCGACCTCGGCAAGGCACTGGCCGCACTATCTCGTGCGGCCCGGATTGACGGCGCAGACGCACGCGGACCTCGATCACCCCGGGATCAAAGTCGTCGGCGTCGCCAACACGACGACGCTGCGCGGCGCACAGCGTGAACTCACCCACAACCCCGACGTCGTCGGAATCGAGAAGGTCGACGACATCGTTGCCGGGCTGCGCGCCGGTACCGTCGACGCGTTCGCGAACCTGCGCGATCAGTTGGTCCCGCTTTCGGCGCAGATCCCCGGCTCGCGCGTCCTCCCGGGCGCCTTTCAGCAAACGAAGACGGCCGTCGCCGTGCGGCTCGACCACCCGGCAGCACTCGCCTATGTCAGCGCGTTCGTGACGGCGGCGAAGACGAACGGAAGCTTGCGCGCGATGTTCGACGCGCACGGTTTGCACGACACGCCGATCGCGCCGTAGCGCTCAGGCGTCGAAGAGGCTCGGCAGCGTCGGCGGCAGCGCGCCCTCGATCGTGAGCAAGCGCAGCTTGGTCGCGGTCCCACCGGGCGCCGAGAAGCCGTGCATCGCACCGCCGGCGGCGACCACGCGATGGCACGGCACGACGATCGGGAACGGATTGCGGCCCAGCGACTGACCGACCTCACGCGCGGCGCCCGGCGTTCCTAAGCGCTCCGCGATCTGACCGTAGGTCAGGGTGTGGCCGGGTGCGATCGTACGCGCGATCGCGTAGACCGTGCGGTCGAACGGACCGATCGTGCTCAGATCGAGCGGAACGTCCGCCAGATCGATCGCTTCGCCGCGCAAGAGCGCGGTGATCGCGGCCGCGGCATCGCACACGACCGGCGGCGGCTGCCGTTCCAGCGCGCCGGGAGCGCGCGCCGCCAGCCGTGCACGCGTGCGCTCCTCGGTCGCCTCCGGGAGTTGGACGGCGACGATGCCGTCCGCATTCCAGGCGAGGCCGCAGGTGCCGATCGCGGTCGTGAAGAGGGTGAATCCGGTGTCCATGACGACGGCCATACTCTCACGACCACAACCCCTGCGGCCTCGCGTTCGTTGCTCTTACGTCGCGATCAGTAGATCATCGCGCCGCAGGTGGACGAGTTGGTCCACGTCCCGCCGCAGTCGTAGAGCGTGATCGAGCTGTCGTAGCCGTAGGCTTGGCCGAGTTCGAGATACTCGGCGAGCGTGATGTAGCCGTCGTCGTAGGCGAGCACCACCGTCGTCGTCACCTTCTGCGAATAGCCTGGTGTCGCGGTGGGTGTCGGCGTTGGAGTTGGTGTCGCCGTTGGTTTCGGTGTCGGCGTGGCGGACGGCTTGGGTGTCGGAGTCGGCGTCGGGCCGCCCGGCGTCGGTGTCGCGGTGGGCTTCGGCGTGGCGGTCGGCGCAGCGGTCGCGGTCGGCGCCGGCGTCGGCGTCGGCGAGGAGCCGGTGCCGCCTTCCAGATGCATCACCATGTTGTAGATGGCCGCCATCTGAATGCCTTGCTTGAGCGCGTAGCTGCTGTTGGTGTAGCCCCACCAGTCCCAGCACCCGTTGGGGTTCGAGCCGCCCGTCGTTTGATACGGGTAGAGCACGATGATGTTGTTGGTGTCGGCCCACTGATCCAGGCCCGACTGGGTGACAAACTCGTCGTTGATCACGGCCTGGTACTGCTCGCAGCCGTCGAGCGCGACGACGATCGAGCAGGTGCTGCCCGAAGCGCAGGCGGCGGGAACGAACACCCAGCCGTTGGTATCGAGCTCGTTCGAACCACCGCCGTACGGCGTCTGGTCGAAGTTGATCAGCGAGCCGGTCAGCGTGCCGGTGTTCTTGGCGTTGAGCGTTCCGAGGAACTTGGTGAGGAACGTCTTCTCCGAGTCGTAGCCGCTGCAGTCGATCATGTACGGGCTGCCCAGCGTGCCGCACGCGTTGGCGCCGTACGGCGATTCCCAGCCGTGCTCGGCGGCGTAGGTATTGTCGTAGGTGACCGATGCGCCGTACTTGGTGTATTCGGTCTGCAGATCGTTCATCGTCTTCTGCGGGACGACGGTGTCGGCGGTGCCGGACCACAGGTAGACGGGCTGGCCGCTGATATTGCTGACCGGGTCCATCCCCGACGTGTTCTGGTGCGCGCTGATGTAGCTTTCGGAGGCCGACAGCTCGCTGGTGTACCCATCGGCACCGCCGCAGTCGAGGTCGGCCGTCGTCTCGCTGTCCTGGCCGCAGTAGTCGGGGCCGCCGGCATAGATCGCCGCGCCCTTGAACGTGCCGGAGTAGGCGAAGTGCATTTGGACCGCCATGAAGCCGCCCGAGGAGATGCCCGACACGTACACGTGGCTCGTGTTGATGTTGTAGCTGCCCAGCGTCGAGACGCTCTGGGCGGTGCGGCGCGCGTTGCTTTGCGTGCCTGGCAGCGACGAGCCGCCGCTGCCGTGGCCGCCACTACAGCCGCAAATGATTCCGAGCGCGGCCAGGGCCGCCATGTACCGTGTCAGACGCATAAAGCCA
>JBEKAU010000266.1:0-4740 GCA_050015755.1 Vulcanimicrobiaceae bacterium
GCGCCCCCCACGCTCTGCGTGGGGCCCCCGATCCGACCTCGCAACAACATTTCGATATCATCACGATCGTTCTGCGCTCGGTCCATCACCATTACCTCAGTCGTTCAGTCCGACTTGGAACGTCAGTGGAACGGTCTTGGGTTCGCCGCGCTTTTCGACCGAGGTCCCGATCGCCATGAACTCGATGACGTGGGGACTCCAGATGTGCGTCTTCTCGACGATCTGCATGCCGATGATGCCGTCGGCACCGTGCGACTCGGCCTCGCCTTGCATGCGCGCCATCGCGAGTTCGCGCGCATCGTAGATCGCTTCGGTGTAGTTTTGCAGCTCGACGTTGTTGCCCATCGTGCGCATCTGCTGCGCGAACCCCTGATGGGCGATGTGGTAGACGCAGTTCCCGAGCACCAGCTCGCGCGGGACGTAGCCCGTCGAGCTGACGAGCTTGTAGAAATCCTGGACGCTGAAGTCGGAGGTGAACGGTTTGTTCGCGCGCGTGCGCCAACCGTCCGTGCCCGCCGGCCCTTTGACGGCGGTCCCGATCGCGGTGAACTCGAGCGCGTTCTCCGCCCAGGCGTAGCCGCCGACTTCGAGCCGCACGCCGACGACACCGTCGGCGCCCAGCACGTCGGCTTCTTCCTCCATGCGCGTCATCGCCAAATCGCGCGCTTCGTACATCGCGGCGGTCAGATAGTCGAGCTCCTGGTTTTGATAGAAGTTCGCGTACTGAATGCCGACGTGATAGATCGAGCTGCCGAGCACCAGGCCCAGCGGCGTCCAGTTCATCTGCTCGAGCAGCACGAACTCGGAGACGGAGAGGTCACTGGTGAAGAGCGGGTTGCCGCCCTCGCCACGCATGCGGCGCAGCCGCGAGACCGCATCGAGCGGAACACCGCCTTGGGTGGTGCGGACGCTCTGCTGCTGCGGTTGCTGATTCCGACCGAAGAAACCCATCGTGTCTCCCTAGAAGAATTTGGTAAGGGCATCGCGTGCGCCGCGATCGCGTTCGGCGTAGTCACTGAGGTCTTCGACGAGGCCTTGGATCCACTCGTCGACCTCGGCGGTGACCGTCTTGTTCTTGATTCCGCGCAGGAACCGGGTCACGGTCGCCTCGATCGTGCCGTACGAAGTGCGCGCGAGTGCGTAGCGCAGCATGTCGTCGCGGCGCGGCACGTCGAACGCAACCGCGTCGACGGGGCCACGGCCGAGGAACCCGCTGCGGTGGACCGAGACGATTGCCGGAAAGCGGCGCCCCACATCGGTCGCGACGCGCTCCATGATCGCGAGCGCGTTCGGCCCGGCGTCGGTTTGCAGGCGGTGGAACATGCGTCGCACCAAGATCGCCGGCGGCGCGTTGCCGGCAGCGACCGCTTCGACCGCCGAGGCGTCAGGCAGCGACTCGAGCGCACCGAAGCGCTCGCTGAGGAACGCGCCGTTCACCGCCAGTTGCGTCTCGGCGCTCTCGGAAAGCGCGGCGAGCCGTTGTGCGGTGGCGCGCTCGAGCAGCCGCAACTGATCGACCAGCATACTCGAGGCGGTCGCGTCGCGGCGCGCCGGCGGGATGTCGGTGTACGCCTGGAGGGTGTCGGGCAGATACCGGCGTTCGGTCTCCCGCAACGCGTAGGCGGCCTCGTCGCTCCCGCCTTGCGCGAGCAACGGCTCGGCCTGCGTCAGCAGCCCCTCGATGCGCGCGACCAGCGCCTCGGCTTCCGCCGGCAAGCCGTCCACGCGTCCCAGTACCGACCCACCCTCGGGATGTTGCACACCCCTCACTACACGCCGCCACGGGCGTTCCCGCTTGCTCTGGCCCGATCGGCCTGCTACCATTCCCCTCGCGCGGGTGGTCGATGTCCTTTCGGCATGCCCGCCAGCACGCGTACAGAGGGAGTCTGCGCAGCATGCCCGACCTCGGTCCAATTCCACCCTACGGCCCTGCCATCACCCAAGCCGCGCAACGCGGCGACCTCGCCGAGATGCAGGCGACGGCGAACGCCGCGCGCATCGCCATCGCCCAGGCCGGCGGCGCGGCCCTCAAGTACGGCGGCGACGCCAGCGGGCCCGGCACCGTGAGCTTCACGGCCTGCTCGCCCGAACAGGTCGCCGAGATCGCGGCGGCGCTCAAGACGCTCGACGCGGCGATCGCCAAGGCCGAGGCCTCGCAGAGCTCGTGACCACCAGCGCGCAGCAGCCGAACCGGTTCCTGACCGAGCTCGACCGCAGCGCGCACCATCCGGTCCACGCCGTCTGGGAGATCACGCTGGCCTGCGACCTCAAGTGCGGGCACTGCGGCTCCCGGGCGGGTGCGCGACGTCCCGACGAGCTCTCGACCGCCGAGTGCCTCGAGGTGGTCGCCGCGTTGGCGTCGCTGGGCACGCGCGAGGTCACGCTGATCGGCGGCGAGGCGTATCTGCGCCGAGACTTCGCGGAGATCATCGCCGCCGTCACCGCGGCGGGGATGCAGTGCACGCTCCAAAGCGGTGGTCGCAACCTGAGCGACGAGCGGATCGCCGCGGCCGTTGCCGCCGGGCTCACCTCGGCGGGCATCTCGCTCGACGGGCTGCAGTCGCTGCACGATGAACTGCGCGGCGTTCCGGGCTCGTTTGATGCGGCGGTCGGCGCGCTGCGGCGACTGCGCGCGAGCGGCGTGCGCACCAGCGTCAACACGCAGATCTCCGCGCGCGTCATCGACGAGCTCGACGCGCTGCTCGACGTGATCATCGAGACGGGCGCGACCCACTGGCAAGTGCAGCTCACCGTCCCGATGGGCCGCGCCGGCGATCATCCTGAGCTGATTCTCCAACCGCACCAGATGCTGCAGGTGATGCCGCTGCTCGCGGCGCTCTATCGGCGCGCGGCGCAGCACGGCGTCTTGCTGCAGATCGGCAACAACGTCGGCTACTTCGGTCCGCACGAAGGGATGCTGCGCGGCAACGGCCTCGAGTCGCTGCATTACGGCGGCTGCCTGGGCGGCTCCAATACGATGGGGATCGAGGCCGACGGCAAGGTCAAGGGCTGCCCGTCGCTTCCCACGGCATCGTATACCGGCGGCAACGTGCGCGAGATGGACCTCACCGCGATCTGGTGGGACACGCCCGAGCTCTCGTTCGCGCGCGAGCGCCGCGTCGAACAATGGGGCTTCTGCCAGGGCTGCTACTACGCGGACGTCTGCCGCGGCGGCTGCACCTGGATGGCGCACAGCCTCCTGGACCGTCCCGGCAACAACCCATTCTGCCACCATCGCGCGCTCGAATTGGAGCGCCAGGGCTTGCGCGAGCGCATCACGCAGGTCCAAGCGGCGCCCGGCACCTCGTTCGACCACGGCGTCTTCGCGCTGGCGGTCGAGACGGCCGACGGTGCTCCGACCGACGCGGTCGCGCTGGACCGCACCCCGCGCGATCCGCAGGCCGACCGCCGTGAGCTCGTCGTGTGCTACGGCTGCCGCCGCCACGTCTTCGCCGGGACCCGCACCTGCCCGTTCTGCGCGAGCGACGTCGCGGGCGCACAGGTCGCGCATGAAGACGCGTTGACGGTGGCGCGCTCGGCCACCGAGATACTACGTGCCACGCTGGCGGCCGCAGGTATTACGACCGCGCCCTGACGAGGGTCAGTGGGCGAAGACGCGGTCCAGGCCGTAGAGGGCCAGCGCGTCGCGGAGCGCCTGGGTCGTCGCGTTGATGGCGATCGCGCCGCCGACCTCGCGCAGTTGGCGCAGGCTGGCGATCAGCGCCGAGACGATGGCGGTCGGGAGATGCTCGCCGTCCAGGTCGACGATCAGTGCCGACGTGTGATCGCGGCGGGCGAGGAACGCACCGACGGCGGCTTCGAGGTTGGCGGCAGCGTCCGGACTATCGACGGACAGTTGCACACGCGGTATGTTTTGCGTCATGGTCCCTTCTCGTCGTGCACCCGCTCTGTGCATCGTAACGTAGGGGGACGAACAAAGCGCTTACGGGTCGGTAAAGCTTCGATGAAATCTGCGCGCGCTCACGGCAACGCGAGGACGGCGGCCGGCGTCAACTGCACGTCGATCGGCACTTCCGTGTAGCCGTAGACGGCCACGCCGGGCGCGACGCGTTCGAGAAACTCGGCCAGCATCGGCCGCAGCGGTGCGGTAACGACCAGCGCGTGCGGGGCGAAGCCCGGCTCGCGCGCGTAGGTGGCGACCCGCTCGCGCAGCTGGATCGCGGTCGCCGGATCGGGAGCGAGGCCGCCCTCGGGCGACCACATGCGCGCCAGCTCCGTCTCGAAGGCAGGGTCGAGGATCAGCGGGCGCAGCGCGCGCACGCCGTCGCGGCGCAGCTGCTGCGGAACGACGACCCGACGCGCCGCCTCGGCAATCTCGCGCGGATCGCGTACCGCGGGCGCGGCGTCGACGAACGCCTCGAACACCGCGATCGGATCGCGCGGCCAGGTGCGCTCGCGCAGCAGATGGCAGAACGCGCGGTGCGCGACCCCGATCGGGAGCAGCTCGCTGCCGACGTCCTTCACCAAGGTCGGGACCGACGCTCGCAGGTGTTCGAGGAGCGTCTGGAACTCCTGACGGCCGACCAGCTCGGCGGCGTGCGCGCGCACGATCTCGGCCAGGTGCGAACCCAGGATCGAGATCGCATCGAAGGCGAGAGCGCCCGCCGCTTCGGCCCGCGCCCGGCCGTCGACACCGATCCAGCGTGCGGCCAGACCGTAGACCGGCTCGGTCGTCGGTTCCCCCGCGATGCGCGCGAGCGCCTCGGGCGCGCCGACGGC
>JBEKAU010000267.1:0-4732 GCA_050015755.1 Vulcanimicrobiaceae bacterium
CTCGGTCGGCTCGAACCACTCCCAGCCCTCGACGCGCGGCGGCCGCGCGCTGCGCAGGCGTTCGTAGAGTGCGTGCAGGCCGGTCGCGCGGGCGTCGTCGAGCGGATCGCCGGGCCGGAGCGCCGCGACGGCGCGCTCGATCTCCCACAGGTCGACGGCCACCTCGTCGCCGAGCCGGTAGCCGTCGTCGCTGCGCACGACGGCGCGCTCGTCGCCCAGCCGCGTCTTGAGCCGGTGCAGGCAGACGTGGAAAGCGTTGCGCGCCGCGCCTTCGTCGAGATCGGGCCACAGCGCGTCGGTCAGGCGCGTGCGAGGGATCGGATCGCGCCGCACGGCGAGCGCGGTCATCAGCGCGTGCTCGCGTTCGGGCAACGCCAACGGCTTGCCCTCGCGCAGGACGCGGCCGGTGGCGACGTCGACGGCGAGGGTGGGCGTGCGCGGCGCGTCGGGCGCGCGGCGATAGCGAGCGACGAACGCGGCCAACATCCCGCCCCCCTCGCCGCCGTCGAGAGCGGTGATCGCGGCGTGGAGCGCCGGCGCGTCGATACGTGCGGCGGCGGCCCGTGCTTCCTCCAGTGCCGCGCTGCGTCGGGTCGGATCGAGCGCGGCGAGCGCCACCGCCGCGAGGACCTGCGGGAACGGTGCGGCGTCGAGTTGGGCGGCCGCGCGCGCGCGTTCGACGCGCTGCAACGCGCTCGCCTGATCGCCGGCATGCGCCGCGGCGATCAGCCAGCCGCGGGCGATCCAGCGGACGTCGTCGCCGGCGGTCGGCTCCGCGTCGCGCCCCCGCGCCGCGGCGGCGAAGAAGGAGAACGCGCGCGTGCCCTCGCGCTCGACGGCCACGTCGAGCAGCCGGGCGCGCTCGGCGGCCAGCAGATCTTCGCCGGCCAGCCACGCGCCGAACGTGGCTTCGGCCTCGGCGAGCGCCGCGACATTGCCCAGGCCGCTGGCGAGGAGCCGTTCCGACGCGCGCGCCAGCCGTTCGCGCTCGCGCTCGCGCTCGCCGCGCACGCGCGCGACGTCGGCGCCCGAGGCGATGAGCGCGGTGCCGGCGACCAGATCGCTGGTCTGTGCCGCGTGCCAGGCGTCTTCGAGGTTCGTCTCGGCCTCCTCGAGTCGGCCCAGGCGCGCGGCGAGCGCCGAGCGCAGCACGAGCAGCCACGCCGAGAGCGCGAGCACCGACGGTCCGGCGCTGGCGCGCAGGTCGTCGACCAGCGTGAGTGCGGCAGCCGTCTCGCCCAGCCACGTTGCGAGCAGCGCGCGCAGCACCGAGAGCGTGAGCCGCCCCGATGGGGCCGACGCGCGGGCCGCGCGCGCGCACACGCCGTCCGCTTCGTGCAACAGTCCCGGTGCGTCGGCGACGAAGGCGCGCAGCAGCGCGGTGACCGCCCACAGCCGCGGCGTGCGCTGCAGCACGGCTGATCCCAGGGCATGCAGGACGCGCGCGTAGCCCAGCGGCGGTGCGCCGTCCTCGACGTCCTCGACGGCGGCCAGCGCCTCGGCGGCCGCGGCACGGTCACCCGCGGCGAGGTACGCTTCGGCCGCGCGTTGCGGCTCGCGCTCGCGCAGCGCCGCGGCGACCCGTCCGAGCAGCATCGGCAACCGGCCGGCATGCGCGCTCAGGACCGTCGATGCGGCCAGCGGATGGATCGCGATCGTGCCGGCCGGCGTGCGGGTTACGAACGGCGAGGTGCGGGCGTACGCGGTGAACGCGGTGATCGCGTCACGCTGCTCGAGCGCGGCCGCGACGTCGAGGTCGCGCGCGTCCGGCAGCGCGCTGCAGATCAAGAGGCCGTCGATCGCGGCCGGCGGCGCGTCGATCAGCACCTGGTCGGCCAGGTATTCATGCAGCTGCTCGTAGGCGAGGTCGTCGAGTCGCTCGAGCAAGGTGGCGGCGCGGCCTTCGCGCGCGAAGCGCGCGAGCAGGAGCACCGCCACCGGCCAGCCCGCCGAGACCGCACCGATGCGTTCGACGAGCGAGGGATCATCGTCGGCCGTCCCGTCCACCGCCGCGGCGATCTCGTCCGGAGTGAACGCCAGCTCGTCGGCGCGCAGGGTGATGATCCGGTGGGGCGCGGCGAAGCGCGAGAGGTGCAGCTTCACCGGGGTGCGGCTGCACAGGACGAGGGTGCGTTCCTCCGGGCGTTCGGCGAGCAGTCGGCCCAGCAGCTCGGTCGGAACCCGGTCGAGATCGTCGAGCACGAACCAGGAGGGCGTCGGTGGCGGGGTGCGCCAGGCGGCCAGCACGACCGCCAGCCGATCAGCGGGTGGTACCAGCGTGTCGCCGAGCCCGGCGGCCATCCGCCCCAGGGCCGGCGCACGGGCGGGATCTTCCTCGGCCAGCCCGGTGAGAATGACGGCGGCGAGGGTGAGGTCGTCGCCGTCAGCCGGCGCGGCGCACGTTCCGGCGGCCGGAACCTCGGCCAGCAATTGCCGAGCCAGGGTGGTTTTGCCGAAGCCCGCCGGCGCGCTCAGGGCGATCAGGCTCGGCCCGGCGGCGCGGATGCGCTCGACCAGATCGGTGCGGAAGAGGTCGCGGGGAGCCGACGGGCTAGGCAGCGGCATAAAAGCGTCGCGCTTCCTTCGGCACGCGGATCGGCTTCCCGCGCGGTCGCTAGGATTAAGCCCTGTTTAGATTGCACACGCCCCTGTGGACGGTGTGGACGGAGTCAGTTGGCGGGAAGACGCCTTCGTTCGTAGGCGTCGTTGATGGCTCCGTAGCACTCACAGGCCGCCGCCGCCAGCCCGGCTCGGTCGATGATCGCGAAGCGGCCGCGCGTGTAACGGATGTGGCCCGCTTGCTGGAGGGCCGCCGCGGCGATGCTGACCCCGGCCCGCCGGACGCCCAGCATGGCGGCCAACGCCTCGTGCGTGAGGTGGAATTCGTCCCGCCCGGCCCGGTCGTGTGTCATCAGCAGCCAGCGAGCGCAGCGCTCGTTGACGTAGTGGAGGCGGTTGCAGGCGATCGACTGGGCCATGACGTCGATCTGGGCGCCAATGAACCGCAGGCTCAGCTCGCGCAGCGCCGGATAGCGGCTGCACAGCTGGGCGTACACGGCGAACGGGACGCGATAGGACTCACCCGCGACCTGGCACCAGGTCGAGAGCGTCGTCGTGGCTGGGTCGCCTAGCAGGGCTTCCGCCCCGATCAGCCCCTCGCGACCGATCGTCATCGCCTCGATCTGGGCACCGTCCCGCATGACGGTCATCACCGAGATGACCGCGTCGATGGGAAAGTAGATCGTATCGATGCGGTCGCCCGGCTGGAAAAGCGAGCTACGGCTCGCTAGCCAGACACGTTCGAGGTGGGGGCCAACCGCTGCGCCGTCGCCGGCCGGGAGGGCGCGGAGGAGATGGTTGTTGGGGAGATGCTGCGTTGTGGACCCCTGCGAGACGAGGGCTATCGGGCCGAGACGTAGAGTCGCGGCATTGGTATCGGATGATACAGAAGCGCCTGGCGGCTCGTCGGTACGCTACCGGACAGCGGGCAACCCGGTCTCCTAGCAGTGTGTTAGGATGAGTGCTAACTCCGATGGAAAGAAGGCTGCTCGCGCGTGCGCGATTCCGATGACCTCCTCGAGTTCGACCGCCTCTACGCCCTCCGGGGGCCGCACGGCTGCTTCGAACCCAATGCTGATGTTCTGGTCGACGAGGCCGACGGCGCCTTCGTCGTCTCGGTCGAGCTGGCCGGCGCCGACGCCGAGTCGCTCCGCGTGACGATCGAAGACGACCACCTGATCGTCACCGGGAAGCGGTCGCGCGGTGTCTCGCGCACCGCGTCCCTCCTTCGCAAAGAGATCGCGTCCGGCGAGTTCCGTAAGGTGATTCACCTGCCGCTGCCCGTCGCTGCGGAGAACGCCTCGGCGCTCTACCGCGACGGCATCCTGAGCGCGCGTTTACCGCTCGCCCCGACCCAGAAACACCCGATCATCCGGACGACGATCCGCATGACGGTCATGAGGACCCCCGTTTAATGGCCAAATCCGACAAGAACCCTGAAATTCTCGGCATCCTTCCGCTGCAGGACGCGGTGCTTTTTCCGAACACCGTGATCCCGCTGGCGGTCGTGAAGCGGCCGGGCATTCAGCTCGTGGAAGAGGCGCTGCGCGAAGGCAAGCACATCGGCCTGGTCGCGCTCAAGGATAAGGAAACGGAAGATCCGGGTCCGGACGACCTGCGCCGCGTCGGCACGCTCGGCACGATCCAGAAGATGCTCAAGGTTCCCGACGGCACGTTGCGTTGCATCGTCGCCGGCGGTCCCGTGTTTCGCATCGACCAGTTCGTCGCGACCGAACCGTACCTCGCCGCGACCTACACCGAGTTGCCCGATCTGACCGACGACAGCGATCGGCTCGTCGCGATGCAGCGCAACCTGGGCTCGCTGTTCCAGAAGCTGCTCGGCTATCTCCCGCAAGCACCGCGCGAGATGGAGATGGAAGTCAACAACATCTCCGATCCGAATCTGCTCTCGTACTTCGTCGCCTCGACGATGCGGCTCGAGACGGCGGACCGCCAGGCGATCCTCGAGGAGCGCGACACGGCCAAGCGCCTGCGCAAGCTCACCATGATGATCACCAAGGAACTGGAAGTCGTCGAGCTGGGCCACAAGATCCAGTCCGACATCCAGCGTGAGATGGAGAAGAATCAGCGCGAGTTCTATCTGCGCCAGCAGATGCGCGCGATCCAGGAAGAGCTGGGCGAGAGCGACCCGCAGCAAGCCGAGACCAACGAG
>JBEKAU010000268.1:0-4725 GCA_050015755.1 Vulcanimicrobiaceae bacterium
ATGGAGGCTTCGTGTCCTCTGGCACGGCCTCTCTCCTGCGAAAGACAAGGGATATTGCGTCAGGGTATGGTTAAGTGCGTAATCGTTCAATCTCTTCCGGCGGCACGTGCTGCTAACTTGCGCCGCGGATCGTTTGCACGAGGTAGATGCCCGTCGCGGTGGCGACGATCGCGGTGACGCTCCAGCCGGCGACGGCGAGCCATCCCGAGACGCGGTGCTTGCCCATCTCGCGGCGATCGCGTCCGATCAGCAGCATGAGTGCCATCGTGAACGGCGTCGCGAAGCCGCCGGCAATCCCGCTGAAGAAGAGCAGCGTGATCGGTCGGACACCGGCGAAGCCGATCGCGACGGCGATGACGACGCAGCCGATCAGCGTGCGGTAGAAGCTCTTGGCGCCGCTGAACTGCGCGTCGAGGCTGCAGCGCCAACCGAACATCTCCGCACTGACGTACGCGCACGTGCCGGCGATGACCGGTACCGCGATCAACGCCGAGCCGAGCAGTCCCACGGCGAACACGATCGTCGCATAGCGGCCGGCGATCGGCGTGAGTGCCTGCGCGGCGTCCTCCGCGGTTTGGACCACGTGGTGATGGACGCCCAGCGTTGCACCGGTCGCAATGAGGATGAACCAGAACGTCACCCCGGCGACGACGATCCCGAGCGCGGCGTCGACTTGCACGAGGCCCAGCCGCGCGAGTCGCGGCTTCTCTTCGCTCTGTGAGATCGTCTCCCACACGTACGCGTAGGCGGTGAGCGTCGTACCGAGCAGCGCAAGCGCGCCGGACACGGTGTTCTTGTCGAAGCGGAAGTGGGGCACGAACGAGCCGAGCAGCACCGCATGCCAATCGGGGTGGGCAAGGAACGCGGCGCCGACATACGTGAGGAAGAGCAGCGTCACGTAGCGCAGCACGCGCTCGATCGCACGGTAGTTGCTGAACACGAGCACGCCGACCGTCAGTGCCCCGAGCGGTGCGATCCACCAGCGATAGTCGATGTGCGTGAGCAGCGAGAGCGCCGCGCTGCCGCCTTCGAGGTCGGCGGCGAGCGTGAGCAGGTTGACGATCAGCAGCGAGGCGAGCGCAGCGGCGGCCCAACCGCGTCCGTACCGCGCGCGCACGCAGTCCTCGAGGCCCTTCTTCGAGACCGCGCCGATCTGCGCCGCGACCGCCTGGATCACCGCCAGCATCGGGATGATCAGCAGCGTGAGCCAACCCAGTTCGTAGATCGTCGTCGAGCCGATCACCGCCAGCGTTGCAACGGTGGTGGGGTCGTTGTCCGAGGCGCCGGCGACGATGCCGGAGCCAAACGCTGCCTCCTCGCGGGCCAGTGGGGGGCCGCGTCGGTGGGTGCTCATCTCTGCGGTCGGTACCCGGCAAGCGGGTGCCTGAACCGGCGCGGTGGACCGGGAGCGGGGCCGCGACGGCGAAGGGAGCCGCGATGGGACCCGCAGCGTTCGAATCGGCCTTCGTCCACGACCTCGATCGATTGCTGCAGTTGCGCCGCGACGTGCGTCGGTTCTCCCGGGAGCCGCTGGCGCCGTCGTTGCTCGACGAGCTGCTCGAGGCGGCCCGCTGTGCTCCATCGGTCGGGTACAGTCAGCCCTGGCGGTTCGTGCTGGTCGAAGGTGAAGCGCCGCGGGCCAAGGTCGCCGCCAGCTTCCGCGCCGCCAACGCCGAGGCGCTGAGCGGCTACGCCGGCGAGGACGCGCGGATCTACGCCGGGCTGAAGCTGGCGGGCCTGGACGACGCGCCGGTCCAGCTGGCGGTGTTCACCGATGAGGCGACCGGCGTCGGCCGAGGCTTGGGCCGGGCAACGATGCCCGAGACCCTCGTCTATTCAACGATCGCGGCGATCCAGAATCTGTGGCTGGCCGCCCGGGCCCGCGGGGTCGGGGTCGGCTGGATCTCGATCCTCGACCCGGCCGCCGTGACCGATGCCCTCGACGTCCCCGCCGGCTGGAAGCTGACGGCGTACCTCTGTGTCGGATATCCGCTCGAGGTCTCCGACACGCCGGAGCTGGAGCGCGCCGGCTGGGAGTCGCGCCGGGACCTGGTCGTCGTCCGGCGCTGAGCGGCGTTTCCCGCAGGGCGTTCCGCTCAGAGAAACCGTCGTTCCCTTTGGAAGGGCTCGCGATGGGCGCGATGGGAAGGGCGAGGGGTGGACCCCGCCGCGACCCTGCGTACCTGGCTCGACCATCTCCAAGCGACCAACCGTCTCGACGTCGTCGCCCGGCCGGTCGAGCTGCGATTCGAGCTGGCGGCGATCGCGAAGCGGCTCGACGGGCGGGCCGTCCTCTTCACCGACGTCGTCGGGCATCGCACGCCGGTCGTCAGCGGGATCGTCTCGACCCGGGCGATGATCGCCGAGGCCTGCGGCGTCGACGAGGCCGGGCTGCTGGCGAAATTCACCGCCGCCGTCGCCGCGCCGCTCGCGGTGCGGCCGGTCGATCGCGCGCAGGCAACGTGCCAAGAGCACGTGCTCACCGGCGCCGACGTCGACCTGCGGCGTACGCTGCCGATGCCGGTCCATCACGAGCACGACGCCGGCGATTACGTCACCGCTGGGCTGTTCATCGTGCGCGATCCCGTCACGCGCAAGCAGAACGTCTCGATTCATCGGCTGCAAGTCTCCGGGAAGAACCGCTTCGGCGCGCTGATCTTGCCGCGTCACACGCACCATCTGCAGGCCGCGGCGGAGAAGCGCGGCGAGCCGCTGGAATGCGCGATCGTCATCGGCGTCGACCCAGTCACGCTGCTGGCCTCGCAGGCCTCGACGCCGTTCGGCGTCGACGAGCTGGAGATCGCCGGCGCGCTGCGCGGTGCGCCGCTGCCGGTCGTGCGCTGCATGAGCGTCGACATCGACGTGCCGGCGCACGCGGAGTTCGTGATCGAAGGAAAGATCTTGCCGGGCGTGCGCGAGCCCGAGGGCCCGTTCGGCGAGTTTCCCAAGTACTACGGTCCTCGCAGCGACAAAGAAGTGGTCGAGGTCAGCGCGATCACGCACCGCAGCGATCCGATCTTTCACACGATCGTGCC
The DNA here is from genome assembly GCA_050015755.1 of Vulcanimicrobiaceae bacterium. GTDB lineage: Bacteria > Vulcanimicrobiota > Vulcanimicrobiia > Vulcanimicrobiales > Vulcanimicrobiaceae > Vulcanimicrobium. Next base: position 3,036 of record JBEKAU010000268.1, read on the forward strand.
GGCGGGGATGGAGCACTTGCTGCTCGGCGGGATTCCGCGCGAGGCGAGCTTGCTGCAAACCGTGCGACAAGCGGTGCCGACGGTGCGCGACGTACGCATGTCGGTCGGGGCGTTCTGCCGCTACCATGCGATCGTGCAGATCGACAAGCGGGTCGAGGGGCAAGCGAAGAACGCGATCCTGGCCGCTTTCGCCAACAGCTTCGACGTCAAGCACGTCTACGTCGTCGATCCGGACGTCGACATCTCCAATCCGGCCGACGTCGAGTGGGCGTTCGCAACGCGGTTCCAGGCCGATCGGGATCTGATCGTCGTCAACGCGGCCCAAGGATCGAAGCTCGACCCCTCGACCGATGACGGACTGGGGACGAAGATGGGCTTCGACTGCACGATCCCGCTGGGCGCCGACGCGTTCCGCTACTTGCGTATCCGTATCCCCGGCGAGGAGACGATCGATCCGGCAACGGTCGCGCGGCCCAGCCATGGACGGACGTTCGCCGGCGCCGGAGACCGCGCGTGACCGCGCCCGAGCCCGGCGCCGCTTCGCTGCAGTCGGTCGACCGCGTCCTCGACGTGCTCGAAGCCTTCGCCGCCGACGGTCAGCGGGATCTGGGGATCAGCGAGTGCGCGGCGCTGGCGGGGATCAACAAGAGCACGGTCTACCGCATCCTGGCGACCTTCGAGCGGCGCGGCTACGCGCGCCAGAACGCGGAGACCGGCCGCTACGGACTGACCCAGCACTGGTGGCGGATCGGTCGCGCGACGCTGGGCGGCGGCAACGTCGTCGACGTCGCCGCGCCGCACATGCGCGCGCTGCGCGACCGCACCGGCGAGACGACGCAGCTCTCGATCTATAGCGGCAAAGGCACCGGAACGTACGTCAACGTGATCGAGGGGACGCACGCGGTGCGCAGCGTCTCGCCGATCGGCCTGCGCTTCCCCGCCGCGGCGACCTCGACCGGGAAGGCGCTGCTCGCGATGCAGCCCGAGGACGAGTGCGAGCGCGTCGCTCGCAGCCTCAAACGCTACACCGATCAGACGATCGTCGATCGTCGCGCGCTGCTCGACGAGCTGGACACGATCCGTCGCGAGGGGTACGCGATCAACCGCGGCGAGTATCGTGCCGAAGTCGGGGGGATCGCGATGCCGTTGCGGCTGGCGGACGGCACGACGATCGCCGCGTTCGGTTTCTGCGTGCCGCGCTTCCGCTTCGAGCACCTCGACCACGGCGAGTTGGCCGCGCTGCTGCGCCACGCGCGCACGCAGATCGAACGCGAGCTGGGCGCCGGAGACCAGGCGTGATCGCTCCGCCCCGGACCGCGTCGCCTGAACGGCCGATGCTGCTCGGCACCGGCGTCCCGCGTAAGGAAGATCCCGCGCTGTTGACCGGCGCCGGACGCTTCATCGACGACCTCTCGCCGTTCCCGAACACGCACCACGCCGCGATCCTGCGCAGCCCGTATCCGCATGCGCGCATCGTCGCGATCGATACGAGCGAGGCGCTGGCGATGGACGGCGTGCTGGCCGTCGTCACCGGCCGCGACGTCGCCGCGATGAGCAAGCCGTTCAGCGTCGGGATCGAGACGAAGCTGCCGTTCTACAGCTGCGCGATCGACAAGGTGCACTACGTCGGCGAACCGGTCGCGGTGGTCGTCGCGCGCGACCGGTATCTCGCCGAGGACGCGCTCGAAGC
>JBEKAU010000269.1:0-4718 GCA_050015755.1 Vulcanimicrobiaceae bacterium
GGGTGAGGAAATAGTACGCGCTGACACGGGATGCTTCGCCGTGGGTGAGCAGCCAGAACCACAGCAGCGAAGCGCCGATCGACATCACCAGCACGACGTACGCGAACGAGATGACCAGTGGCCACGACCACTGCGCGTGCGGCGCGCCCTCGGTCAGCACTGCGAACGGCAGCAGGACGACGCCCGCCGCGAGCAGCTGCAGCCCCGTCACCGCCCGCAAGTCCATCTCGCTGCACCAGCGTTTGAAGACGATCGTCGCGGCGACGCTCCCGAGCACGCCGACGAAGGCCAGCGCAACGTCGCGCGGCTGGGCGGCGCCGGTGCCGGCACGTACCGCGACGATCGCGAGCACGCCACCGAACCCGAGCACCAGGCCCGCGATCTTCGTCCGCGAGAGCGGCTCGCGGAGCGCGAACGGCGCGACGAGCGCGAGCACCAGCGGGTTCGTCGAGGCGACGATCGCGCCGACACCGGACGCCAGGTGCCGCAGCGCTTCGTAGGTGCAGCCCAGGTAGATCGCGTTTCCCAGCACCCCGAGGACGACGACGGTCAGCCAGGCGCGCCGTCCGCGTGGGAGCGTGGCGCCCATGGCCCGCGCCAGCCCGAGCGCCAACAGACCGGCGAGGATGAACCGGAACACCAGGAACCACAGCGGCGAGGAGCCGAGGACGCCGATCTTGCTGGGTACGTACGCCGAGGCCCACAGCACGATATAGAAGAGGGCGGCGAGCGTACCGAGCGACCGTCTCACCTGGGGATAGTACGCCTCTGAAACCGGGCTGGCGCCGACTCCGGTCTTAGCGGTGCACCATGTCCCAGGTCATCCCTCTGCCCACTCTCGCCGAGCCACCCGCCGACGGGTATTCCGCGACCGTCACCGCGGTCGTCGAGAAGGTCGCCCCCTCGGTCGTCGCGATCGAGGTCCGCGTCAACGGCCGGCGCGCCGGCTCCGGCTCCGGCTTCGTCGCCACGCCGGACGGCTTCATCTTCACCAACTCCCACGTCGTTCACGGCGCGCGCGAGATCGAGGTCGCCTTGCTCGACGGGCGTCGGTTTCGCGCCATGCTCATCGGCGACGATCCCGACAGCGACCTCGCGGTCGTCCGCATCGCCGCGCCCGACCTGGTTCCGCTCGAGATGGCCGACTCCGCGCAGTTGAAGGTCGGCCAGCTCGCGATCGCGCTCGGCAACCCGTTCGGCTTACAGTGCGCGGTCACGGCCGGCGTCGTCTCCGCCCTCGGGCGCACGCTGCGCTCGCAGTCGGGCCGGCTGATCGATAACGTCATCCAGACCGACGCCGCCCTCAACCCCGGCAACAGCGGCGGTCCACTGGTCGACAGCCTCGGCCGCGTCATCGGCATCAATACCGCGATCGTTTCCGGCGGACAAGGGATCTGCTTCGCGATCGCTTCGAACACCGCCACGCGTCTGGCCGGCCTGCTGATTCGCGATGGCAAGATCACGCGCGCCTACATCGGCGTCGCCGGTGCCGACGTCGAAGTGCCGCGCTACTTGCAGCGGCTGCACGACCTCACCCAGACGCACGGCGTGCTCGTGCAAGGCGTCGAGGACCACAGCCCCGCATCGCGCGCAGGCATCGAGGAAGGCGACGTGCTGATCGCGCTCGGCGACGAGCCGATCACCAGCGTCGACGGCCTGCACAAATTGCTCACCGATCATCACGTCGAGACGGCGACCAAGGTGACGCTCTTGCGCCGGCATGACCGTCTCGCCCGCACCATCATCCCCGCCGAGGCGCGCCCCCGCTCCTAGCGCGCGATCAGCGCGCCTGCGCCACGTAACGGAACTGGCCCGGCATCCAGGCGCAGACGCTGCCGTCTTTCATCACGAACGACTCGCACCCGTCGACCTCCGCGTTGAAGTCGGCGTTGTGCGCCTTGGTGGCGCTCCAGTCGACGGTGGGCTCGCTGCGCGCCGCCGCCCGGGCCTTCGTGTACGAGAACTGGGGATTCTTGGCCAGCGTGTTCAGCGCCCCGGCCAATCGTTGGGCATCCATAGGCGAGATCGCCTCCTCACTATCGCGCGTTTGGAGAGGACGGCCACGAAGACCCTTCGCAGCTGGTGGTATGCCAAAAAGAGGCTGGGCCAGGTGTCACCAACCGTCGTTCGCCGTGGTCTGAGGGGAAAGCCGTGGGAGCGAAAAGTGGGCCAGGGGCCGTGACCGACGAAGTCCTCTTCTACGAACGATTCCTCGCCGACGTCCGTCGCTGCGCGCCGGGCCGCCGGTCCGCCGTGCTCGAGGTCGGGCGCCGCGTGCGCGCGGCCCTGCTCGCGCCGGCCGACGAACGCGACCGGCGCTGGTCGTTCGTCGTGGCGGCGCTCCGGGAGCTGCTCGTCGTGGTCGCCGACCGTGAGAGTGCCGAGGCGCGCCGTCTGCGCGCGTTCCTGCGCGAAAACGACGACCTGAACGTCGCGCGTGATCTCGCCGTCACCGACGTGATGCCGCGCCTGTACCCGGCCGGCATCCTCGTCGGCGCCCGCGGAACCTATCTGTTGTTGGAGGTCGGCGCCCGGGCGGCGCGCCACCCGACGCCGGTGCGGCACGCGACCTCGCTCGCGCAACGGTGCGCCCTCGCCCTGTTCGGCACGGTTCTGTTCTGGCTCGCGGTCGCGCTGCCGCAGTGACGCGCGCCCCGGTCCTCGTCACCGGCGCCTCGACGGGCATCGGCGCGGCCACCGTACGCACGCTGCTGGCGCGCGGCTTCCGCGTGTGGGCCGGCGTGCGCGACGAGGGATCGGCCGACGCGCTGCGCGCGCTGGGCGACCGATGTACGCCGCTGCTGCTCGACGTGACGAACGCGGCGCAGATCGGCGATGCTGCCGCCCGCATCGCGGACGAGGGCGGACTCTACGGTTTGGTCAACAACGCCGGCATCGCGGTCGGTGGCCCACTCGAAGCACTCCCGCTGGACCAGTTGCGCGCGCAGCTCGAGGTGAACGTGATCGCGCCGATCGCGCTCGCGCAGGCAATGCTGCCGCTCCTGCGGCGCACGCTGGGCCGCATCGTGATGATCTCCTCGGTCGGCGGGCGGATCGCACTGCCGTTCGTCGGCCCGTACGCTGCTTCGAAGCACGCGCTCGAAGCGCTCTCCGATTCGCTGCGCGCCGAGCTGCTGCCCAGTGGTGTCGACGTGATCGTGATCGAACCGGGTGCAGTGAAGACGCCGATCTGGGAGCGCGGTGCGCGCGCCGGTGAAGCGCTGGCGGCCACGTTCGACCCGCTCACCCAAGCGCGCTACGCCGACGAGGTCGCGATGATGTTGGCGCTCTCGCGGGCGATGGACGCGCGCGGCATCCCGGCCGAGCGCGTTGCCGACGTCGTCGCGCACGCGCTGATCGCGCGTCATCCGCGCACGCGCTATCTGATCGGCGGCGACGCACACCTGCGCGTATTGCTGCGCCGGTTCGTCCCCGACCGCCCGCGCGACCGGCTGCTGCGGGCGGTCATGCGTCGCATGAGCTCGTGATCCTGCGGCTGCTGCCGATCCTCGGCATCACCTTCATCGACATCTTCGGGTTCAGCATGCTGCTCCCGTTGCTGCCGTTCTTCGTCAAGCACTTCGGTGCCGCGGATTTCGTCGTCGGCATCGTGTTCGCGACCTACTCGCTCGCGCAGTTGATCGCGGGGCCGCTGTGGGGCAACCTGAGCGATCGCATCGGCCGCAAAGCCGTGCTGATCGTCTCCCAGATCGGCGCGACGATCGGCTGGGCGATGCTCGGTATTGCCCCGAGCCTGGCGTGGGTGATCGGCGCGCGCGCGATCGAAGGGCTCAGCGGCGGCAACCTGGGCGTCACCCAAGCGTACGTCAGCGATTTGGTCCCGCCCGAGCGGCGCGGACGCGCGTTCGCCTGGCTCGGTGCCGCCTTCAGTTTGGGCTTCGTCTTCGGCCCGGCGCTCTCGGGGTGGCTGGCGAGCATGTACGGCTTTTCGATGCCGTTTCTCGTCGCCGCCGGACTTCAGGCGCTCACGCTCGTGTTGACGATCTTCTTGCTGCCCGAATCGCGCAGCGGCGCAACGGACGAAGCGAAAAACGCGCCGACGCCGCGAGCGATCGCGGCATCGTTCGCCGATCCGCAGGTCGCACCGGTGCTGTGGCTGCGGCTCGTCTTCACCTGCGGCATGTACGGCTGGTTCGGCGTGATGGCGCTGGTCCTCAACCATCAGCTCGGGTGGGGCGTCGGCCAGATCTCCGCGGTATTCACGATCTTCGGCCTGTTCCAGGTTGCGCTCGGAATATTCGCCGTCGGCCGCAGCGTCGAGCGCAGCGGTAATCGCGCCGCGACCAATCGCGGCTTCGTGCTGCTCATCGGCGCCTTCGTGCTGGTCCCGTTCGCGACGAACCTCACCGTTGCGATCGCGATGCTGGTGCTGTTCGGCCTGGGGATGAGCTTGGAGAACACCGCCTTTCCCGGGCTCGCGTCGGAAGTCGCGCCCGAGGATCGCCGCGGCACCGTGCTCGGCGTCGTCTCCGGACTCGATAGCTTCGCCGGCTTCGTGATGCCGCCGCTGACGACCGGCGTGCTCGGCCTTGCCGGCGTCGTGCCGGCCGATGCGATCGTCGTCGGCCTCATCACCGCCGCGCTCGTCATCGGCGTGCTGCAGGCGCGCGGCGCGCGCTTGCCTGCACCAGCGCCAGCGGACTGAGCGCGTGCGCGGCGAACCGCGCACGTGATGTATTTGTTGGGTCGAGCGCTGC
>JBEKAU010000270.1:0-4714 GCA_050015755.1 Vulcanimicrobiaceae bacterium
AGGCACCGCCGGAGTCGTAGTATCCGGCTAAGAAGGCGGAGTCCGTGGCGGTGTCGCCGACTGCCTGATCGGTGAGCACGAACGGGTTGGACACGTCGGTGCCACCCGAGAGTTCGGTGGGGCTGATCGAATCCTGCGGGATGACCGACGTCTCGAAGACGCAGCCGTAGTTGGTCGTGCACGAGGTCGCGTAGAACGAGAGGCCGGTCACGATCACCGAACCGCCCGGCTTCATCACCGTCGACGTCGACACCGGCGTGACGGTGATCGTGTAGTCGGCGTTGGTGCCGCAGGTGCCGCAGGCGACGCTGGCGGTCCACGCGTTGCCGGACGTATCGGCATAGGTGCCCGTGCACGGTGCGCCGGAGGCCGGCGTGCAGGTCGTGCTCGATCCCGGCGCCTGCAAGGTGATCTTGGTGAGCTTGTTCGCGCTGGCGGCGGTGGTGGCGTAGAATTCGATCAGCGGGTCGCCGTTATTGGCCCCGAACGTCTGATCGCTGCTGTTCGTGAACGCGAGCGACGTCGTCACATAGCCGACCGCGGTGGGGATGACGGCAGAGGCAGCGGTGGGATTTTGGAACAGCACGCTGCCCGAGTAGCCCAGCACCTGGAAGGCCTGCGAGGCCAACATCTTCTTGGTGACGGTGTCGTAGATCGTCGCGGTCCAGGTGCTGCCCGGGAAGGCTTCTTCGAAGGGAAGCGTCTCGGTCGGCAGCCCCCACTCGTTGTAGCTCGGCGTGATGATCTGCGTGCCGTAGTTCTCGGTCGTGTTGAACTCTTTGGCGACGTTGCCCGTCGGGTCGCTGATGACCAGCTCGAGGGCGTCGGCCAAGTTCGTCGGCAGCCCGCTGGCCCCGAACTCGACGTTCATGTAGGTCTGGTTCGTGTCGTCGACCGAGGTTGCGGTGCCGTTCCAGGCGATGCGCTGGATCGACGCCGTGCCGGGCGTCGTACCGACGTTGTTGGTGAATTGCAGGTTGACCCGCGAGGTGCCGGCGGTGGCGCGACCGTCGATGATGGCGAATTGGCGCGAGGCGACGCGCTGGCCGGCCGTCTGATCGAAGACGGTGACCGTGTACGTGTCGGCCTGCGGCAAGGTCGGCGCGGTGGCGAGCTGGACGCCCCAGTTCGCGACCAGCGTACCGCTGCCGTTCGGGTTGGTACCGGTGACCGCGGCCGTGCCGAGTTGACAGCCTGGGACCGGTGTCGCCGTTTGCGCGGAGATCGGCGCGGTGTAGACGCAGTCGCCGGTGAGCTGATCCTCGATCCCGACGGCATACGAATCAGTCGCGTTCAAACCGGTGGCGGCGATGTACACCGTCGTCGCGCCGGTGGCGCTGGTGGTGAAGGTCTGTTGCTTGGCCGAGAGGGAGCCGGTGCTGTAGGTCTCGATCGCGACCGGTGAACCGACCAGCACGTACGCGATCGCGTCCCAGGTGTTGGCGCTGGTGTTGAGCGTGGCGAACACGTAGACGCCGTTGACGACGTTGGTGGTCGATTGTGCGGTCCCGGTGGGGCCGGCAAACGGCGTGGTCTCCAGCGCGACCGGTGCGCCGCCGTTATTCGGCGCGAGGTAGTAGTTCTTGTAGACCGCGGTCGTCACCGGCAGCTTGATGGGCTGCCACGTGATCGTGTTGCCGGCTACCCAGCTCTCGTTGGCGCTCCCGTTGTCGACGCACTGGTTGCTTTCGTAGGAGAACTCGATGCACGCACCCGTCGCCGACTTGACGCGGCGAACGTGCGAGTTGCCGGTGGGCATCGGCGGCAACGGCGGCAGCGGACGTGCTCCCGCCTTCGGCGCGATCGCGCCGGGCGCCGGAGTGGGCGTCGGTGCGGGCTTGGCGGATGCGCTCGCGCCGGGCAACGCCCGCAGCGCGGGCTGGACGACGGAGGCCAACGGGGTAGCGAGCGCGGCGCTCGTCACCACGGCCAGCGCCGTCACGACGACGAGTGCGGACCTAACGCGCATCGAAACGGATCCTTCCACCAGTTCGCGTCGCGCCACCGTAGTCGAGGATGGCGACGGCTTCATACGACGCGGGCGGGAGCCGCGCGCCGTTCACGTCGATCGATCGTTCGCCGCCGCGTTCGACCAGCATCGCCGCGGGCAGCGGGAGCGCCTGCACCAGCGCGCCCGCGCGCCGGATCTCGAGGCGTCCCTTGATGTAGAGATGGGTGTTACCGGTGTCGCGGAAGGCGATGTGATAGTGCATCCCTTGCTCACCGGCGGCGGCGCTCATGCCGGTCACGGTCGCATCCGGATGGCTGGTACCGTCGATGGTCGCGTAGACCTTGGTCGCGATGCGCGCCGAGAACGTCAGCCCGCCACCGCGCCGACCGGGCCGCGACTGTACCAACAGCACGCCGGAGTACTCGCCGGCCAGCGATTGGCGCGGCACGTTGAGGGTCAGCTGTACTTCTTGGAAGGCGCCGGGCGCGAGATCGAACTCGCGCGGGTTGACGGCCAGCCAGCGCGCATCCGAGGTCGCGATGCTGCCGGCCGGCACGTACGTGTAGTTGCCGTCCTCATCGAGCCGAAAGTCCTGTTGGCTGACGACGATATGGGTCGGGGTGGCGGCGCTGTTGCGCACCATCAGCGGTACGTTGTACGGGCCGGCGGCGCTGACGGTGATGTCGACCTTGCCGGGCGTCACCGAAAGCCCGCTGGCGGGGCCCTCGGCGAGTGCTGGTGCGGCGCCGGCGGCGAGCGCGGTCAGTGCCAACGCGGTGACCGCGCGCGCGCAGCGTGTGCGCATGTCAGTTCATCGTCAGCGTCACGGTCATCGAATCCGTGTACGCGCCTGATGCGTAGGTGGTGTTGGTGAGCAGCAACAGGACGTCCATGCCCATGTAGAACTGCCCGCTTCCCGTGTTCGTCGCGATGATCGTCTGCGAGGTCGGCGTGGCGCTCGCGAGCCCGATGCCGAGCTGACCGGTACCGCTGCACGCCGTCTCGTTGATCGACGCCGAGGTGGTCGTCGCCGCGCTCGACGACATGGGTGAGCCGGACGAGGGCGTGCCCGTGTAGAGCGAGCCGTTGAGGATCCCACACAGATAGACGCCGGCACCCGGACCCAGCTGCAGCAGCTCGGTGACGTTCCAGCCGTTGGTGTCGTTCGTGTTCACTCCGACCGAGAGCGCGTTCTTGTAGTCGCAGCCGGTCGTTTTGCCGGCGACCGGCGCATAGATGTCGGAGAAGTCGATGACGTTCGCGGTCTGCGCCGGGGCGGCCGTGCAGCCTGCGCCGCCGGTGAAGTTCGTGTTGGACGCCGCCACGATCGCGCCGATCCCCGAGACGTTGGTCTGGCCGGTCGTCGCGCTGTAGTTCGGATAGAGGTTGAGCGTGCCGGTCGTGGCCTGGCCCCACTCGACGATCGGGGTCGTCGAGCCGGTCACGGTCGTCGTGGTCGCGCTGGCAGGACGCACGCCGGCGGCGAACGTGAGCAGGAGCAGGACCACGAACAGACGGCGCACGGGCATCAGTGGACGGCGAAGGCCGTCCTTCCGGCGACGCGCTTGTCGCCGCCGTAGTCGACGACCGCGGTGGCCTCGTAGCTGCCCGCCGGCAACGCCTTCCCGTCGGCTTGGACGACGCGCCGCCCGCCGCGCTCGACGAGCACGTCCTTGGGCAGCGCAATCCGGTCGACGACGTGCCCGTCCTGGGTGACGTCGACGTGGCCGTTGATGTACACGTGCATGTCGCCTTCGTTCTTGAAGGCGACCGTGTAGCGGCGGTCGAGCAGATAGGGCTGCGCCGACACGTCGGTGACCACGCCTGCGGGGTTGCCGCCATCGGGGGTCACGACGTAGATGCGCGCGGCGACCCGCTCGGTCAGGCCGAACGCGCCGGGACGACGCGGTGGGCGCGTCGTGAAGAAAATCAGCGTGGAGAACTCTCCGTGCACGCCTGGCGGCACGGTCACCGTGAAGCGGGTCTGCGTGAACGCGTCGGGTTCGAGATCGAACTCGCGCGGATTGATGGAGGCCCACTTGCCGGCGGAATAGTGGTTGGTGCCGGGCGAGGGAAAGCTGGCCTTCCCGTCAGGGCTCAGAACGTAGTCGGCCATGGTGGCGACGACGTGCGTCGCCGCGGTGCCGACGTTCCGAATCGTGATGGGAAGCGTCTTGCTCTCACCCGGCGCAACCTCGATCTCGTATCGAGCCGGTTGGACGTCGAGGCTGAGGTCCGCGTGCGCAGGTGCAACCATCAGCGCGGCAAGGATCGCCACGCTGATGGAAGCCACGCGACGCGCGCCACCGCGCATCGTTCTATCCCGGGACGAAGTAGACGATGATCGCGTGCGCGGCGTTGGTGACCGACGGCGCCGACGAAGGGATGTCCAGCTGGACGTCTTCGCCGTAGAAGTTGGTCCCCGTCGCCGGGGTGCCCGCCGCGACAGTCCAGATGGCCGTCGTCGGGAGACCGCTCGCGGTCGCGGCACCAGCCGAGCCGACGTCGCCGCCGACGCCCGGGTTCGTGACCGTGCCCGAAGCCGGTCCCAGCAGCGTCCCTGAACCCGCGCATGCGGTGGCGACGTTGCCGGCGTTGAAGGTCGCGGCGGCCGGCGCCGTGCTCTGGGTCGAGGCCGGCGTCGTCGCCGTCGCGGTCGCGCCGTCCGTGTAGATGCACACGCCGTAGTTGGCCGGCGCGGTGGTCACGTCGAGCGACTCATAGACCTGATACCCGGTCGCGTCGTTCGTGTTGACCGAGATG
>JBEKAU010000271.1:0-4700 GCA_050015755.1 Vulcanimicrobiaceae bacterium
CGCGCCGGGAACTGGCTTGGCCAGAAAGCCTCGCCGGAGGGTCTCGTTGACGACCTGTCGGAACGGTTGGCCGGTTGCTTTGGCCTCGGCGTGGAGCTTGGCCGCGACGTCCTCATCGAGGGTAAGCGTTGTTCGCACATCAAGATGCTATTGACGAGGCATCATGATGTCAACGGTCGTCCCTCGGGTCTCCCGCCTTGCTCGCGCCGGGGCCTCATGATAAACTGAGGCGTTGCGCCCGGCCGTGCCACCCCGGCGGCCGGCGTGTTCACCTGCGGGGGAGATGGGCTCGAGCCGCGCTCGGCGCCCTTCGAAAGGACAACTCATGGCAAAACGAGTCGTCGGGAAGATCGGACTTGCTCTTCCCGCCGGGAAGGCGACACCTGCGCCGCCCGTCGGTCCGGCGTTGGGCCCGTACTCGCTCAACATCATGGACTTCTGCAAGCAGTACAACGATCGGACGAAGGCCCAAGAGGGCTTCATCATCCCGGTCGTGATCACGGTGTTCGAAGACCGCACGTTCACGTTCATCACGAAGACGCCGCCGGCGTCGTTCCTGATCAAGCGTGCACTCGGACTCGAGTCGGGTTCCAAGGAGCCCAACCGCAACAAGGTCGGTACGCTCACGCAAGTCCAGGTCCGCGAAATCGCGCAGGCCAAGATGCCCGACCTCAACGCCAACGACATCGACGCCGCGGCGCTCATCATCGCCGGCACGGCCCGGTCGATGGGCGTCAACGTGGAGGCCAAGTAATGCGTAAGCCCGGCAAGCGTTTCCGCAATTTGGTCTCGGCCTTCGATGCCGAGCGTCTGTACGAGCCCGCCGAAGCGGCCTCGATCGTGAAGAAGAACGCGACCGCGAAGTTCAACGAGACGATCGAGATCCACGTCCGACTGGGCGTCGATCCGAAGAAGTCGGATCAGAACGTGCGCGGCACGGTGAACCTGCCGCACGGCACCGGTCGCACGGTGCGCGTGATCGTGTTCGCACGCGGCGATGCGGCGAAGGCCGCCGAGGCCGCCGGTGCCGACATCGTCGGCGAAGCGGATCTCATCGAGCGCGTCAAGGGCGGCTTCACCGACTTCGACATCGCGGTCGCGACGCCCGACATGATGCCCGCCGTCGGTAAGGAACTCGGCCGTATTCTCGCGCAGAAGATGCCGAACCCGAAGGCCGGTACGGTGACGCCGAACGTCGCCGCCGCCGTGCGCGACATCAAGGCCGGTAAGGTCGAATATCGTCTCGACAAGACGGGGATCGTGCACACGATCGTCGGCAAGGCGTCGTTCGACGAGAAGCAGCTGGCGGAGAACCTCGCGACGCTGCTCGACGCGATCGTGCGCGCGAAGCCGTCGGCCGCGAAGGGCACCTATCTCAAGTCGATCACGCTGACCTCGACGATGGGGCCCGGCGTCAAGGTCGACCCGACCCGCATCAAGACGACTGCCGCGACCGCCTAGGCGGCGCGGTCGTTCGGTGAGCGAGGCGAGCGTGAAGACGCTCGCCTTTTGCTTTTCTCGACGAATGTAACGAATTGTTCAAGGAGCGCCCGCTTCGTCGCGCGCTCTGCTACAGTCGGCTCGTGACCGCCCCTTTTGCCAGGCGCTATTTCGCTTGGCCGCTTCTGTGCGTGCTCATCGGGTGCAGCGCGCGAGGCGAGACGACACCCCCGATGCACACCGCCGCCGCCGAGCATGGCCGCGCCAAGGTGACCGTCAGCATCCGCGTCCCGAAGGCGACCAGCGCATCGAGCACGCGTCGTGCGCGGTACGTCTCGCCGGCGACGCAGAGCATGACGCTGCTGGTAACACAACAGAGCGGCGGCGCGACGGTCCTCAGTGAGACCGTCGGGCTGACGCCGACGTCGACCGGTTGCACCTCGACACTCGCCTCGACCGAATGTACGCTGACGATTTCGCTGACGGCCGGCTCGTATGTCGCGAGCCTCTCGACCTACGACGGCGCGAACGGGGCGGGCAACGCGCTTTCGGCCGCACAGCAGGTCGACTTCACGGTGGCGCAAGGACAAGCGAACGCGCTGAACCTGACGCTGTCCGGGATCCCCGCCTCGCTCCAGGTCGCCTCGGTGGCCATCGCCGTGCACGGTTCGCAGAGTGCGGGCTTCACGCTCTACGGCACAGCCACGCAGAAGCTGCTCGTCGAAGCACTCGACGCGGACGGCAACGTGATCGTCGGGCCCGGCTCGCCGACGTTCACCGTCGCCTCGGCCAGCGGCAGCGGTTTCACGATCACCAATCCGACGACGACCGCGCCCAACGCGTTCTCGCTCGCGCCGCCGGGCACGAACGGCCAAGGCGAGACGTTCACCGCCACCGCCGCGTACACGGATTCGACGTGTTCGACGAGCGGCGCCGTGTGCAGTACGACGTTCGCGGTCAAGAACGACGTTCAGACGCTGTTCGTCGCCAACTACGACCCCAGCGATACGGTGACGGTCTACAACCCGCCGTACACCGGCGCGCCGACGGCGACGATCTCCAACGGTGTGAGCTTCCCCGACGCTCTGGCCGTCGACGCGGCGCGCGATGTTTACGTCGCGAACGCCAGTACGGTGACCGAGTACACTCCGCCGTACACCGGTGCGCCGAGCGTGACGATTTCGAACGGCGTTTCCTCGCCGGCAGCGTTGCTGTTCGACTCACAGGGGAATCTGTTCGTCGCCAATGCGGGCGGCGGCACGGTTACGATTTACGCGCCGCCCTATAGCGGGACGCCGACGACGATCTCCGGCTTCGTCGCGCCCGTGTCGCTGGCGCTCGACGGTCAAGGGGATCTCTTCGTCGCCGACCTCATCGCGAACCAAGTGACGGAGTATGCCTCGCCCTACACCGGCGCCGCGATCGCGACGATCACGGACGCGAACATGAACGAGCCGATCGCGCTGGTGCTCGATCCGACCGGCAACCTCTTCGTGGCCGACAACAGCGACAGCGTCGTCGCCGAATATGCGCCGCCCTACACGGCGGCGAGCGTCGTCATCACGCAGGCCGTCGCCGCGCCGAACTCACTGCTCCTCGACGGCGGCGGGAATCTCTACGTCGGCAACGGCGGCGCGAATACGGTGACCGAGTACGCGCCGCCGTACACGAGCCCGCCCCTCAAAACGATGGGCACGGGGCTCACGCCGGTATCGATCGTCTTCGACGGTGCCGACGATCTGTTCGCGGCGAATAGCGGCGGTACCAGCGTCGACGAGTTCACCCCGCCGTTCACCGGGGCACCGGCCGTGATCGCGAACGGGGTCAACTTTCCGCTGGCAGCGGCGCTCACGCCGTAGTTCGCTAGGCGAATATCGCGCGCGCGTCGGCGAGGGTGTCGACGATGCGCGCCCCGCCGGTGAGGCCGGCGATGCTGAGCACCCGCACGAGCCGTTCGTTCGGCGCGACCAGGACGAGTTTGCCGCCCAGCGCGCGCACGCGGCGGATGGCGCGCGCGATCTCCTCGATGGTGGTCGAATCGAGATAGTCGACGCCCGAGAGATCGACGATGACGCGCGGATTGTCACCCGCCGCTTGCAGCGCGGCGGTGACGTCGCTGCGTGACGCGATGTCGTGCTCGCCGGTCAAGCGAACCACGGCCGGATCTCGACGTTCCATCACCCTGCCAGGCCGGTTCGCGCGGGCGAAGGCCGTTCCTTGGCTGATCGTTGCTACGTAGGACGGGTGACGCGCCGGCGCAGCGCGGTACGGGCGAAGCCGCGCCGCAGCGCCGAGCGTTCGGCACTCTCGTCGGCACGCGTTTTGAAGGCGGCGCTGGTCGCGCCGCGCGCGCGGGCGAAGGCAATGCGCGCCGCCAGCAGCGCGCCGTACACACCGCGACCGCGAAACGCCGGCAGCACCGCGCCGGCGTAGAGAAACGCGACGTCGTCGATCAGTCGTACGGCGCCGACACCGACGTCGACGCCGTCGATCGCGGCGATCACCAGCGCGCTCGCGGCTGCCGCCGAGACCGCGTTCGCACGGCGCAGGCGTTCGCTCTCGTCGGGGACGACCGTGTCCGCGAACGCGCGCAGCGCGAGCGTGCTCCATGCGCGGCGGTCGCCGGTGACGCGGGTGGCGACCGTTCCGGTGTCCTCGTCGGCGAGCGGAAGCGTGGCCTCGAGCACGGCGAGTGCGAGGCCTTCGTCGGTGTAGCCGCGCTGCTCGAAGAGCGCGCGGTCGCGCGCGAGCACGGTGTCGGTCACCTCGAGGCGGCTCGGCAAGCGGCGGGCGGCGTAAAAGCCTTCGGTGACGTCGAGGTCGTCGGCGCGCAGCGCGCGTGTCGACCCGGCCCCGATCGCATATTGGAGGAATGTTCCGGTCGCGCATAGCGCGTAGCCGCCCGCCACAGCAACGGCACCGTCATCCGCGGTGGTCGCGTCGAGGTTGCGGTTGCGCAGAAAGCTCGCCCAGAACGCGGCTTCAGCTCGCTCGACGCTCACGGAGGACATCTCTGCGTCGCTCTGTGGAGCGGCGCCTGCCTGACGTGGCGGAACAGGTGGGACGGCGACGCCGGGTGTGGGCGTCTTCCTCGCGGTCGACGCGCGCCGCCGTCCCGCTACTTACTTCCCACAAATGCCGCTCGTTGTCTAGGTTGTTATCCGCAACTTGACGGGTACTTTGCGCTCGCTTGCCTCATGCAAGGGACCCCCTCCTGGGCCGAGTGTGACCCGGGTCCGGCGTTGACGGCGGCCGGGGCT
>JBEKAU010000272.1:0-4661 GCA_050015755.1 Vulcanimicrobiaceae bacterium
GCTGCGCGCGCTGGCCAACGATCAGTACGAGGCGCTGCAGCGCCGGCTCGGCCCGCTGGGCTTGCGGATCCACCGTGCCAACGGCGCGATCGACGCGGGCGAACGCGCGGCGCTGCTCGACGCGCTCGAGAGCGGCGCGTGGGACATCATCTGTGCGACGCCGGAGTTCGTGCAGTTCCATCGCGAGCGCTTCCGCGGACCGTCCCGGCCGGCGCTCCTCGTCGTCGACGAGGCGCATCATCTGTTCGAGTCGACCCACCGGCCGGCGTACCAGCGTATCGAGCAGTGGCTCGGCGATCTCGGCGCGCCGCAGGTGCTCGCGCTCACCGCGACGGCCGGCGACGAGGCGTTCGCACGCATTCGTGAGGCGCTGCGGATCGAGGCGTGGGTGATCGACCCGACCGTACGCGACAACCTGCACATCGTCGACGCGCGCGGAACGACCAACAAGCTCGCCTACCTCGAACGCGTCCTCAACGACGGGACGAAGGCGATCGTCTACTGCAATTCGCGCGCCGAGGCGACCAAGGTCGCCGAGAAACTGCGCGCGCGCATCGGCGAGGGGATCGCGTTCTACCATGCCGGCGTCGCCAGCGCCGAGCGGCTGCAGGTCGAGCGCTGGTTTCGCGAGGGCGCGATCCGGGTCGTCGTCGCGACCTCGGCGTT
This sequence comes from Vulcanimicrobiaceae bacterium, assembly GCA_050015755.1. Lineage (GTDB taxonomy): Bacteria > Vulcanimicrobiota > Vulcanimicrobiia > Vulcanimicrobiales > Vulcanimicrobiaceae > Vulcanimicrobium. Next base: position 667 of record JBEKAU010000272.1, read on the forward strand.
CGGCGAGGGCATCGACCTCCCCGACGTGCGTCACGTCGTCCTCTACCATCTCAACTTCGACTTCACCGAGTTCAATCAGCAAGCGGGTCGGGCCGGCCGCGACGGCGCCGACGCGTCGATCCACCTCCTCTTCGGTGAGCAGGACCGCCGCATCAACGACTACATCATCGCGCGGGATGCGCCGACGCTGGCGACCCTGCGTGCGCTCTACGCAGCGACGAAGCGGCTCGCGGCGGACGGCGTCCTGCGCATGAGTTCGCCCGACATCGCGGCGACCGTCGATCTCGAGCGCGTCGAGTCGCAGACCGTCAACGTCGCGTTCCGCATCTTCGCCGACGCCGGCTTGGTCGCGATCGAGGAAGACGACGAGGGTCGGTACGTGCGCTTCTTGCCGGTCGACGGCAAAGTCGATCTCGCCGCGACCGAGCGTTTCGCGGAAGGCGAGGCGATCCGCGATGCCTTCGCATCATTCTGCGGCGTCGTGCTCAGTTCTCCGACCGAAGTGCTCGAGGCGCTGATCGACCGGCCGATCTATCCCAGTGGTGTCCCGCTGCAGCGATGAGAGGGCACGGGCGCGCCGGGCGACGAAGGGCGGCGCGATGCGTGCTCGGGTGAAGTCGATCGCGGCGGCGTGCGTGCTGGCACTGCTGCTGCCGGCGTGCGCCGGCGGCTCGCACGCGGCCACCGCGACCGCCTCACCGCGGCCGGCGCCCACCGATCCCGACCTCGGCTCGATGATGGAGAACTACTACCAGCAAATCGAAGGCGAACATTGGGCGTTCGCGTACGCGATGCTCTCGCCGCGCTACAAGAAACAGCTCAGCCAAGACGCCTTCATCGACTGCTATCGCTCGATCGTCGCGCCGGACGTGCGCGTGCAACAACGCACGGACCGCACCCTCGACGTCGAGCTGCAGGGCCGCGATGCGAGTGTTCCGACGAAGCACATCGACGAGGTCGAACACGTGCGCGTGGTGTGGGACGGTCAGGAGTGGCTGATCGACGACATCCAGCGCAGCGCGATCTGAGCTAGGCCGCCCACCCAATCGCGGTCGCGATGAACTGGTCGAGGAACGGCTCGAGCCGATAGTCTTGCGCGTCGCGGCGCGCCTGTGCGCCCAGGCGGGTGCGCAGAGCGTCGTCGTCGAGCAGGCGCGCGATCGCGGCGCCCATCGCGCGCTCGTCGTTCCACGGCACCAGCAGCCCGTTCTCACCGTCGCGCAGCCACGAGGGCACGCCGCCGACGTCGAACGCCACGACCGGGCGGCCGCGCGCGAATGCTTCGATGCCGACCCGGCCGAACGGCTCGGCCCACAGCGAGGGGAATGCGACGACGGCGCTGGCGTCCATCGCGTGCCGGATCTGCACTGCGTTGGCCATCCCCGGCGCGTCGATCTCGACGCCGAGGCGCTGCGCGGTCGCGAGGATCGCGGCGCGATCGGGGCCGTCGCCGAGTGCCGTCAGCGGAGGGCGCGCGGCGGCGGGGATCGTGCCGAGCGCGCGCACCAGCGCGGCGAGGCCCTTCTGGGGGACGAACCGGCCCAGGAACAGCACGCGGCGCTGCGGCGCGGGCACGACGTCGACCATGTCGGCTTCGTCGATCGGGTAGTGCACCGTCGTGATGCGCGCAGCGGGAACGCCGTGCCGGAGCGCTTCGTCGCGCATGAACGGCGAGCCGACCAGGATGCTGTCGGCCGCCACGACCGCGTCGCGCAGGTCGCGCCGTCGATCGAGCAGCGTGAGCGTGCGCGGTCGCGGGCCGTAGGCGCAGCCGTCGGTCAACGCGTGCAGCGCGCAGCCGACGCCCATGCGCACGGTGCAGTTGCGCTGCGTGCGCGGAAAGACGCGGTCGCCGTTGGGGCAGAACGGGCGGTGGTCGCAGAGGTGATACATCAGCCGCGCTTCGCGCTGCAAGGCGCGCACGACGCCGGTGTCCATGACGTTCTGGGCGATGACGGCATCGGGCGCGAACGCCGCGCACGCGCGCGCGGCGGCCTCGGCGGCCGCCGGATCGGGCGCATCGTGCTCGTCGGCCCAGGCGATCGTCTCGGCGGGGACGAGCGTGGGACCGGGATCGACCCGCCGCGCCAGCACGCGCAGCTCGATGCCGCGCGCGAGCAGCGGCGGAAAGACGATCTCGAGGAACCGCTCCATGCCGCCTTCGACGCCGAGCCGCTCGACGACGAAGAGCAGCTTCATCGCACCACCCGTTGGTACGCGGCGCGCGTGTCGGCCGCGTAGCGCTCCCACGTCAGCCCGCGCACGCGCGCGTCGAGTGCGTCGTCCGCCGCGCGCGGACCGTCGTCGAGCGCGGCGAGGACCGCAGCGCGGATCGAGTCGGGATCGAGCGGGTCGGCGTAGCCGGCGTCGGGTCCGACGTATTCGCGCTCCGAGCCGCGGTTGCCGACGACGATGCGCGCGCCGGCCGCGGCCGCTTCGAGCGACACCAGGCCCGGCAAATCGCCCCATGACGGTAAGACGTGGACCGCGGTGCGGCCGAGCAGCGCGCGCAGGTCGTCGAGCGGCAGCCGGTCGACGAAGCGTGTGCGCGGACTCGCCCAGCGGCGGCAGACGGCGAGGTAGTCGGGATCGTACGACGCACCGATCAGCGTGACGTCGAGGTCGAGATCGCGCAGCGCGTAGAGCAGCATGGCCTGGTTCTTGAGCCGCTCGATGCGCCCGATGCAGACGACCCCACTGCGCGCGGCCGCACGCGGGACCTCGAACGAAGCCGGCTCGACGCCGTAGCGCGCGACGACGTACGGCACGTCGAGAACGCGCAGCGTGCGCGCGCAGGCGTAGGCTTCGATCTCGCTGGCCGGCAGGGCCAGGTCGCAGCGCGCGAGCAGCGCGGCCTGCTCGGCGAGCCGCCGCTGCGCGCCGCGCCCGGCCCGCAGCGTCAACGCCTCTTCGTCGGCGCGCAGGCGCGCCAGCTGCCGCGCGACGCGGTGCGGATCGCGGCCGTCGAGCGCGCGCACGAGGCGCGGCCCGAGTGCGAAGAGGCCGCTGCGATCCCACCAGATCGGCGAGACGACCAGCGGGACGCCGCTCTCGGCGAGCGCGGCGATCTGCGGCCCTTGCGTCTCCGGCTCGAACACGCCGAAGACGTGCGCGACGTCGTAGCCGCGCGGATCGGGCGTCTCGGTTGCGACGACGTCGACCTCGACGCCGGCTGCGCGCAGCGCCGCCGCGCCGCGCTCGACGACCGCGACGTCGCCGCCCGGCCGCTCGCCCGGATCGGGTCGCACGACGTGCAGGGCGCGCATCAGCTGCCCGCGACCTCGCGCAGCACGGCCAGCGTCTGCGCCGTGCAGCGCTGCCAGGAGAACGTCGCGGCACGCGCGCGGCCTTGCTGCGCACGTGCGGCGCGTTCGGCTTCGTCGGCGAGCAGGGCGCGCAGCGCGCTCGCCCACGCGCCGGCGTCGAGCGGTGCGTCGACGTACGCGGCGGCATCGCCGCCCACCTCGGGCAACGCGCCGGCCCGCGCGGCCAGCACCGGCGCGCCGCACGCCATCGCCTCGAGCAGCGGGAGGCCGAACCCTTCGTAGGTCGACGGCAGCGCCACCAGCGCCGCCGCACGGTAGAGCGCGACCAGCATCGCGTCGTCGTGCGCCGGCACGACCATCGCACCGGGCGGCATCGTCGGCGGCGAGTGCGTGAACACCAGCGTGACCTCGCCGGCCGGGAACGCCTGTGCGAATCCGGCGATCAGCGTCGCGGTGTTCTTGCGCGGGTCGTGCGCGCCGACGTTGAAGACGTAGCGGCGACCTCGCAGCGCGGCCGGCAGCGCGTCGAGCGGACCCGGCGTGAAGACCGGATCGACGCCCAGCGGCGTGACGACGATGCGATCCGGTGCGACGCCGAGCCGCTGCTCGACCTCGTTCGCGGTGAACGCCGATTGCACGAGGATGCGCCGCGCGCGCGCGGCGGTCAGCAGAAACGGATCCTGTTCGCGCGCACGCACGCGCGGGTCGGCGGCGGGGAAGGCGAACGGC
>JBEKAU010000273.1:0-4646 GCA_050015755.1 Vulcanimicrobiaceae bacterium
GTCACGGTCAACGACTACCTGGCCAAACGCGATGCCGAGTGGATGGGCCCGCTCTACAACGCGCTCGGCCTGACCGTCGGCATCATCCAGCACGATCTCGACTCCGCCGCGCGCCGCGAAGCCTACAACTGCGACATCACCTACGTCACGAACAACGAAGTCGGCTTCGACTACCTGCGCGACAACATGGCTTGGAGCCTCGATCAGATGGTGCAGCGTAAGCTGCACTACGCGATCGTCGACGAAGTCGATTCGATCCTCATCGACGAGGCGCGCACGCCGTTGATCATCAGCGGCCAGGGTCACGATGCGACCGACCTGTACGCGTCGTTCGCCAAGGTCATCCCGCGGCTGGTCAAGGACGAAGATTTCACGGTCGATGAGAAATCGCACGCCGTACCGATCACCGAGAACGGCGTCGCCAAGGTCGAGAAGATCCTCGGCGTCTCGAACCTCTACGACCAGCGCAACCTCGAGCTGACCCATCAGCTCAACGCCGCGCTCAAGGCCTGGCATCTCTTCCACAAAGACCAGCAGTACATCGTCAAGGACGGCGAAGTCGTCATCGTCGACGAGTTCACCGGCCGGCTGATGTATGGCCGCCGGTACTCCGAAGGCATCCACCAGGCGATCGAGGCCAAAGAAGGGCTGCTCGTCCGGAGCGAGGACCAGACGCTCGCGACGATCACCTTCCAGAACTACTTCCGCCTCTACGACAAGCTCGCCGGCATGACCGGTACCGCCAAGACCGAGGAGCGCGAGTTCCGCGAGATCTACGGCCTGGCCGTCGTCGTGCTGCCGACCAACATGCAGGTCCAGCGCAAAGACAGTCAAGACATCGTCTACCGCAGCGAAGAGGCCAAGTTCAACGCGGTCATCGACGACATCATCACCGAGCACGAGAAGGGTCGACCGGTCCTGGTCGGCACGCGCTCGATCGAGAAGTCGGAACGGTTGGCGATGATGCTGCGCCGGCGCGGCGTCGAGTGCAACGTCCTCAACGCGAAGTACCACGAGCAGGAAGCGCAGATCATCAAAGACGCCGGCATTGCCGGCGCGGTGACGATCGCGACCAACATGGCCGGCCGCGGTGTCGACATCAAGCTCGGCGAGACCGTTCCCCAGGCGGGCGGCCTGCACATCATCGGCACCGAGCGCCACGAGTCGCGACGCATCGACAATCAGCTGCGTGGCCGCGCCGGGCGTCAGGGCGATCCGGGTACGACCCGCTTCTACATCGCGCTCGAAGACGAGCTGATGCGGCTGTTCGGCCAAGAGCGGCTGCAGAAGATGATGGACTTCGTCAAGTTCACCGACGAGACGCCGCTCGAATCGGGGCTGCTCGGTCGCTCGATCGAGAACGCGCAGTCGAAGGTCGAGAACCACAACTACGAGATCCGCAAGTCGGTCCTCGAGTACGACGACGTCATGAACAAGCAGCGCGAGATCATCTACGCCGAACGGCGCCGGGTGCTCGAGGGTCAGCCGCTGCGCGACTTCTTCGTCGACGCGCTGCGCCGCAAGGCCGACTACGCCGTCGACACCGGTGCGCCTGAAGAAGAACACCCCTCGGAGTGGAAGATCCAGGCGATCATCGACGAGATGGACCTGATCTTCCCGGTCAAGGACAAGATCACGGTCGACGAGCTCGAGAAGCTTGACCGCGATGGGATGAAGGAGCGCATGTTCGCGCTCGCGCTGGCGGCGTACGAAGCGAAGGAAGCCGAGATCAGCCCCGAGCTGATGCGGATGGTCGAGTCGCAGTACATCATGCTGCCGATCATCGACCGCTTGTGGGTCGACCATCTCTACATCATGGACGCGCTCAAGAGCGGCATCGGCCTGCGCGGCTACGGTCAGAAAGACCCCCGCGTCGAGTACGAAAAAGAAGCCTACGAGATCTTCGAGGACCTCAAGAACAACATCGCCGACGAAGCGATCAAGGCCGTCTTCGCGATGCGCGTCGAGATCGGACCGCCCCCGGACGGCGGCCCCGACGGCATGCCCCCGGGTGGCCCGCCACCGGGCGACGGCTATGCAACGCCGCAGTTCGCGCAAGTCCCCGGCGGCGAGATCGCGCCACAGCCGCTGGCCGCCACGCCCGCGCCGGTTCCATCCGCACCGCGCATGGATCCCGCCACCGCGGAACGGCTGTTAGGCCCCGCCCCGAAATACGAAGCGACGAACGTGCGCACCAACCTCGGCGACGAGGCCGGTGCGAAGCCGAAGCCTGCCGCCGCCGCCGCGAACGCCGCCGACAAGGTCGGCCGCAACGACCTCTGCCCCTGCGGCAGCGGCAAGAAGTACAAACGCTGCCACGGGGCGGCGGCCTAGACCGCCGCGCCGCTCCGCGTTAGCGGTCGAAGAGCCGTGTGACGTTGCGGGCCGTCTGAGCAGACCCGAGCAACAGTCGCGCGTCCTCTGCGCGCAGGGAGCCGGACCCGAAGCAATTCGTGTACGGAGCGCAGCAGTAGACCCACTCCTTGGTCACCGGATTGAGGAACTCCATACAGCCGTCGCCGGCGTAGGCTGGCTTCGCGGTCGTCGATGCGAAGCCGGCGGGAGTGCCGAGTGCAAGCGCGCCGACCGCGGCGACGTGGAGTGCACGGGACACGAACGAGCTTTTCATTGATAGTCACCCTCGTTGTCGTAGAAAGAAAAGCCGGTCGTGCGTCGTGGGACGAGTGACCGGTGCGAGCGCGTTCGTAGCGAACGGGTGGCGTGCCTAGCCTGAGTCCAGGTCGGACTCACCGGGTATACCAGGCGCCATCTTTCCAGACCGTGCGGATGCGCCGCAACGCGCCGATGTCGGTTGTCGGATCACCCTCGACGGCCACCAGATCGGCCGTTGCGCCGGCGCGGATGACGCCGAGATCGTCGCGGCGGAGCACGCGCGCCGCGGTCGACGTCGCGGCGGTCAGCGCCTCCGTTGGCGAGAGCCCATTGTCGACCAGCAGCTCCAACTCGCGGGCGTTTTCGCCGTGCGGGAAGACGCCGATGTCGCTGCCGTTGGCGATCGTCACGCCGCTCTCGCGAGCGGCGTCGAACGAGCGGCGTTTCTGCGCGTAGGCGGGGTCGTCGGTGGCAAGGCCGCGATAGCGGTAGATCGCCTCGTAGGCGGCGATGGTCGGGACGTAGGCGACGTCGTGCTCGGCGAGGATCGCGAACACCTGAGCCGTGCCCTCGTTGCCGTGCTCGATCGTGGCGACGCCGGCGCGGGCGGCGCGCACCATCCCTTCGGCGGTGTTGGCGTGCGCCGCGACGCGCAGACCGGAGTCGGCGGCGATGCGCACGATCAGCGCGAGGTCGGCGTGCGAGAACGATGGCCGCGAGATGCCGCCGGGGCCGTGGCGCGAGTCGGCGTAGACTTTGATCCAGTCGGCGCCGCGCGCGATCTGCTTGCGCACCGCCCGGTAGATCGACTCCGGGCCGTCCACCTCTTCCGCGCCCTGGAGGACGCAGCATTCGGGAACGAAGCCACCCGGGCCATACAGGCCACGCGCGACGATCGCGCGGGTGACCGCGAAGAGACGCGGCCCCGGGATCGTCCCTTCCTCGATCGCACGGCGCAGGCCGATGTCGGCTTCGCCGGCGCCTTCGGTGCCGAGGTCGCGGATCGTCGTGAAGCCGGCGGCCAGCGTGCGCGCCAGCGCCGGCACCGCGCGGGCGACCCGCAGCGCCTGATGGTCGCGCAGCACCTGGTCGTCCCAGGAGCGCTCGTCGTACGGCCGCAGCAGGATGTGGGTGTGCAGGTCGATGAGCCCGGGCACCAGCGTCGCGCCGGCCAAGTCGACGGTCTCGGCGCCCTCGGGGGCGGCCAGGCCCGGGCCGGCCGCGACGATGCGCTCGCCGTCGACCAAGACCGACCAGCCCAGGTGGCGTGCGACGCCATCGAAGACGGCGGCCGGGCGGAGCAGCAGCGGAGGCATCGGCCGGCGCTTCGACGGCCTCGGCAGGAGGGCCCGGGCGGCGGCGGAAGGCCGGTTCCCCGTGTCGGATGCCCAACTCGTCGCCATCGATCGTGCCCGCGAGCGCCTGAGCGCGCTCAAGGAGCGTCTTTGACGACGCCCCCAAGCGCCGCACCGTAGCCGAACTCGAAGCGCGCTCGCGCGCCGACGACTTCTGGAACGACCCCGAGGGCGCGCGCGGGGTCATGAAGCGCATCGCGGACCTGCGCGCGGAGATCGACGCGATCGACGCCGTCGACGCGGCCCTCAACGACGCGGCTGAAACGTTGGAGATCCTCGGCGATGAGGAAGGCGCGGAAGGTGAGGCCGACGCCATGCTCGCGCGCGCGCAGACCGCCCTCGACGAATTGGAGATGGCGGCCAATTTCGACCGCCCGTACGACTCGCACGGCGCGATCGTGACGATCCGCGCCGGGGCGGGCGGTACCGACGCGGCCGACTGGACGCAGATGCTCGGCCGCATGTATTTGCGCTGGGCGGAGAACCATCGCTACGAAGGGCACGTCGTCGAAGAGGCTCCCGGCGACGAGGCCGGCTTGCGTTCGATCACCTTCATCATCCGGGGCAAGAACGCGTACGGCATGCTCGAGTCCGAGCGCGGCGTCCACCGCCTCGTGCGTATCTCGCCCTTCGACAACCAGGGGCGTCGGCAGACGTCGTTCGCCGAAGTCGACGTCG
>JBEKAU010000274.1:0-4630 GCA_050015755.1 Vulcanimicrobiaceae bacterium
CTTGTCGAACTCGGCCTTGAACTCTTCGTCGAAGACCTGCTGGAAGATGTCCTTGAAGCGCCCGTCGTAGGCCTTGAGGATCGTGTTCTTGGTCGAGAGGTAGACCGGCCAGTTGCGCGCGAGCCCGTAGTTCATGCTGGCGCGCGCGAAGCCGCGGATCGACTCGTCGACGTTGTACATCGCGAGCGCGACGCCGCCGCCCTTGAACTGGAAGACCTCGCGCTCGATCGGCGCGGAGCCGTCGGCGGGGGTGAACGTCACCGTCAGCTTGCCGGCGCCCGGGACGACGAAGTCGGTGGCGCGGTACTGGTCGCCAAAGGCGTGACGACCGATGACGATCGGCTGCGTCCAGGTCGGTACCAGCCGGGGGACGTTGCGGCAGATGATCGGCTCGCGGAAGACCGTCCCGTCGAGCTCGTTGCGAATCGTGCCGTTGGGTGAGCGCCACATCTTCTTGAGGTGGAACTCTTCGACGCGCGCCTCGTCCGGCGTGATCGTCGCGCACTTCACGCCGACGCCATACTGCCTGATCGCGTGCGCCGCGTCGAGCGTGACCTGGTCGTCGGTCGCGTCGCGGTGCTCGATCCCCAGGTCGTAGTACTTGAGGTCGACGTTCAAGTACGGCAGGATCAGCTTCTCTTTGATGAACGCCCAGATGATGCGGGTCATCTCGTCGCCGTCGAGCTCGACGACGGGGTTCTTGACGGTGATCTTCTCCACGTCTCCCGGGATTCGTAGCCCGAGGGCGGCGAACCCGCCATGGTGCGCGTCGTCAGCCTGCTCCCCAGTGCCACGGAAATTCTTTTCGGCATCGGCGCCGGGGAGCTGGTCGTCGGCGTCACCCACGAGTGCGACTTCCCCGAGCAAGCTCGCGCACTGCCGGCCCTGACCTCGACCTTGCTCCCCCAGGACCTCGACGCGGCCGGGATCGATCGCCACGTGCGGGCCAAGGTCCACGCCGGGTCGTCACTCTACGGGCTGGACGACGAACGGCTTGCCGCCTTGGAGCCCGACCTCATCGTCACCCAGGAGCTGTGCGCCGTCTGCGCCGTCTCTTACGAGATCGTCGATCGCGCGGCCAAGCGCCTGCGCGGCGATCCGCGCATCGTCTCACTGGAGCCCTCGTCGTTGGAGGACGTCTTCTCGACGATCGCGTTCCTCGGTGAGTTGACCGATCGGCGCGACGGCGCCGCCGAACTGCTCGTCGCGCTCCGTGCGCGCGTCGCGGCGCTCGCAGCGCGCGCAGCCGACCTGCCGCGGCCGCGTACGTTGGTGTTGGAATGGACCGACCCGCCGATGAGCGGCGGCCATTGGACGCCGGGACTCGTCGAGCTGGCCGGCGGTGAGCCGATCCTCGCCAACCCGGGCGCCAACAGCCGCGCGCTCACCTGGGACGAGATCGCCGACGCCCAGCCCGAGGTCACGATCGTGGCACCGTGCGGCTTCGATCTGCACCGGGCGACGATTGCCCTCGATGCGATCCCCGCTCGCGAGCGTGCCCTGCTGGGCCCGAACGTGCACACGATCGACGGCAACGCGTTCGTCAACCGCCCCGGTCCGCGCCTGGTCGAGACGGCGGAGCTGTTCGCCGCGGCGATCACTGGCTGACCGCCGCCGGCGGAGGGTGGGCATCGGCGTTCCGCGAACCGAGGGAGCGAGCGGCGGTCGCGCCGCAAAGGGTGTAGTGCAATGGGTGTGGGTGAAGCGGCCTCCGGTTTTTCGTGCGTGCTCGACGCCATTGGTAACGCGGCGCGGCGACATACGAACGCGGTCGCCGTCGTACACGACGGTGAGGCAACGCGTTACGCTGAACTGCGTCGGCGCACGCGCCGGCTCGCGCACGAGCTGCACGAGCGCGGCGTCGGCGCCGAGGCGATCGTCGGGATTGCGCTGCCTCGTTCGCTCGACGCGGTCGTCGCTCTCCTCGGCACGCTCGAGGCGGGAGCCGCCTACCTCCCGCTCGACCTCGCTCATCCGGACCAACGGCTCGCGTTCTTGCTGGCGGACAGTGCGGCGTCGGTCGTCGTGACGAGTTCGCGCTTCGCCGCACGACTGCGGGCCTTGGGCGCGACCGTCGTGGCGATCGACGCGCCGCTCGAGCCGCACGCGGACGCGTGGGAGCCGCCCGCCGTGACGCCCGCCACCGCCGCTTATGTCCTCTACACGTCGGGCACGTCCGGCCGACCAAAGGGCGTCGTGGTCGAACAGGGCGCGGTCGCGCACTTCGTCAGCGCGGCGGCCGAGGCGTACGGTATCGCGTCCGACGACGTCGTCCTCAACTTCGCCGGGCTCACCTTCGACGCGAGCGTCGAAGAGTTACTCGTCCCCCTCGCGTGCGGTGCGCGCGTCGTGCTGCGCAGCGACGCTGCGATCGGCTCGGTGGGCACGCTGATGGAGTTCTGCGCGCAGCACCGCGTCACGGTTCTACCGCTGCCCACCGCGTACTGGCACGACGTCGCGGAGGCGCTCGCGCACGACGGCGTGCAGCTTGCGCCCTCGATTCGGCTGGTCGTCATCGGCGGGGAGGCGGCACGCGCGGATCGGCTCGCCCTGTGGCAACGGCACGTCGGCGCGGACGTCCGCCTGCTCAACACCTACGGCCCGACCGAGGCGACGGTGGTGACGACCTGCGCCGACCTGACCGCGTCGGTGCCGACGGCACCCTTGCCGATCGGCACACCGCTCTCCGGCGTTCGGGTCTACCTGCTCGACCAGGCCGGGGCCGCCGTCGCCGACGGTGCAATCGGCGAACTGACGATTGCCGGACCGAGCGTGGCGCGCGGCTATCTCGGCCGCCCGGATCTGACGGACGCGGCGTTCGTTCCCGACCCGTTCGCGGCTGGTGAACGCATGTACCGCACCGGCGATCGCGCTCGGATGCGTCCCGACGGACAGCTCGAGTTCGTCGGCCGCCATGACCGTCAAGTGAAGATCGGCGGCATCCGTATCGAACTCGACGAGGTCGAAGCGGCGCTGCGATGCCTTCCCGCCGTGCAGGAAGCTGCCGCGATCGCCGTCGGCGACCCGGGACATCTGCGCGTACTCGGCGTCGTGACCTGCGCCGCATCCGTTTCCGAGCTCGAGCTGCGTGCGGCACTCGCGAACACGCTTCCGGCGGCGTTCATTCCCAACCGCATCGTGCGTCTGGAACGGATGCCGCTGAACCACGCCGGGAAGATCGATTACGCCGCGCTCCTCGCCCAGGCCGGCGAAGCCGCGCCGCTTCCCGCCGCACCGCGCACCGGCACCACCACGCAGGAACGGGTGGCCGAGCTCTGGCGCGAGGTGCTCGGCCGGACCGCAATCCGGTTCGACGATCGGTTCGTCGACCTCGGCGGTACCTCGCTCGACGCGCTTCGCTTGCTGCACCGGCTGCGGCTCGCATTCGCGGTCGAGTTGCCGCTCTACACGCTGTTCGGTACGGAGACGGTCGCCTCGCTCGCGCGGCGCATCGAGGGCGCACCGCGGAGCGAGGACGCCCGCGCGCCCATTTCACGCATCGCGCGCGAGGGGCCGCTGCCGATCTCGTACGCACAGCAGGCCGTCTGGCTCGTCAGTCAGATGGCGCCGGAGACCGTTCCGTACAACAACCAAGTCACGATCCGCTTCACGGGCTCGCTCGACGTGGCGGCGCTCGAGCGTTCGCTCACCGCGATCGTCGCGCGTCACGAGATCTTCCGCACCGCGTTCGAGATCGGCCAGAACGGGACGCTGCAACAAACCGTCCACCCGCCGTGGACGGTGGTGCTGCCGGTCACCGACCTGCGTGACTTCTCCGAACCGGAACGCAGCGCAGCGTTCGAGCGGCTCGCCGAGGCCGAATCGCGCCGCTCGTTCGACCTCGCCGTCTATCCGCTCGTACGCTGGACGCTGGTCCGCCTCGCCGACGACGAGACGGTCTTGGTGCAGGTCGAACAGCACTTCGGTCACGACGGGCGTTCCCTGGCGATCGTCCTGAGCGAGCTCGCGGCAGGCTATCGTGCCGAAATGCTCGGGCTGCCGCTGCCCGGGGCCCCGCCCGGCGTCGACGCCGCCGACGTCGCCGTCTGGCAGCGGGATCGTCTGCGCGGCGACCACCTCGAACGTGAGCTCGCGTTTTGGCGTGATGCGGTCGCAGGCTGCCCACTCACGCTTTCGCTGCCGGCTGACCGGCCGCGACCGAAAGCCGCGACGTTCCGTGGCGCGACGATCCCCGTCGTCCTCTCGGCGGAGCTCTCGACGGCGCTGCGCCGGTTCGCGATCGACAACGGAACGACGCTCTACGTCACGATGATGGCTGCCTTCACCGCGCTGCTGCACCGATGCAGCGGCCAATCCGACCTGTTGGTCGGCTCGGCCGTCGCCAACCGCGCACGTCCGGAGCTGGACAACGTCGTCGGCATGCTGGCCAATACCCTCTTGGTGCGATCCGACGCCAGCGGCGATCCGAGTTGCACCGAATCGGTCGCGCGCATGCGCGCGTATCTGCTGAGTGCGCTCGAGCACGAGGAGACGCCCTTCGAGCTGCTGGTCGAAGAGATCCATCACAACCGCGATAACGGGCGGAATCCGCTCTTTCAGACCATGTTCAGTTTCCATGACGCCGAGATGCCGTCGCTCGAGCTGCCGGGCGTCACCGGGCGACTGGACT
>JBEKAU010000275.1:0-4619 GCA_050015755.1 Vulcanimicrobiaceae bacterium
CGCGCGACGTTGCGCACGGTGACCAGCCGATCGGCGATCGCGAGCACGCCGGTGGCGGCGAGATCGAGTTCGTGTTGGCCGGCGCCGTGTTCGTGATGCGCGCTCGAGATCGGGATGCCCATTGCTTCGAGCGCGACGCTCATCGCCAGGCGCGCCTCTTGCCCGCGGTCGCTGGCCGAGAAGTCGAAGTACGAGCCGACGTCGGTCGTGCGCGTGGTCGGCGTTCCGTCGGGCTCTTGCTGAAAGAGGTAGAACTCGACTTCGAGCGCCGTTTGCAATTTCTGCACCACGTCGCCGGCGTCTTCGAGCACGCGCTTGAGCGTCGTGCGCGGGCAGCCCTCGAACGGCGTGCCGTCGGGCATCTGGATGTCGCACAGCAGCCGCGCTTCGGCCTGACCGTCTTCGCTCCACGGTAAGATGGTGAAGGTCGCGGCGTCGGGGCGCAGCACCATGTCGATCTCTTCGCCGCGCACGAACCCGTCGATCGAGCCGCCGTCGAAGGTGACTTTCCCCTCGAAGGCGTGCTCGAGCTCCGAGACGGGGATCGAGACGCTCTTCTGGATCCCCAGGATGTCGACGAATGCGAGCCGCACCCAGCGCACGCCGCGCTCTTTGGCGGTCGCGAGGACGGATCGTCGGGCGGCGGCGGCGTCTTTCACGGTCGTGAGCATCAGCCGTCCAGCGCGTCGACGGCGAGCGCGGCGCGCACCGTGAGCTGGTCGTGCGGGGAGTCGAGGTCGAGCCGGCCGATCTCGCCGATCTGGCGCAGCCGATAGAAGACGGTGTGTCGGTGCACGTTGAGCCGCGCCGCGGCCTCCTTGATGTTTTGGCCGACGTCGAAGAAGAGCTTGAGCGTCTTCACGAGCTCGGTTTGGTGCTTGTCGTCGTATGCGCGCAGCGGCTCGAGGATACGGATCGCGAAGGCGCGCCATTCCTCGCGGCTGGCGCCACCGCGGTGCAGCAGCGGGTAGACGCCCAAATCGTCGTACGGCATGACCCGGCCGCCGCCGAACATGCGGCGCGCGATCGTCATCGCCTCGCGCGCCTCGTCGACGCTGCGCGCGACGGAGACCATCTCGGCATGCCGGCCGACGCCGCCGACCACCTTGACGTCCAGCCCGGCGCGGCTGATGCCGCGCGGGATCAACGTGGCCGCGGTGCGCGCGTTCGACGCGTCGACCTCGAGCGGCGCCGGGACCAGGAAGAAGAAGCCGGGTCCGCGCTCGATGACGACGACCTCGCCGGTGCGCGTCCCCAGCACGTCCAGGCACACGCGCCGCAGCTCGGCGTTCTTCTGGGCGGCGACCGACTCATCGAGCCCTTCGCCTTCGACGGCGACCGCGACGTAGCCGGGCGCGAGCGCGATGCCGCGCGCTTGCGCGTCCTCGCGCGCTTCGAGGGGATCTTCGTAGGCGCGCGCCAGCAGCCGGTCCCAGAAGCCGCGCCGCCGGCCGCGGCCGCCGGCCGACTCGCGCGCCAGCTCGACCGCGATCTGCGCGGCGGTCAGGCGGATCAGGCCGGGTGCGTCGTCGACGTCGCGGGTGCCGGTCGGAAACACGCTCAGCCAGCCCAGCCGCGCTTCGCCGGCGCGGATCGGATAGGCGCGGGCCCGGGCGTCGGCGGGCGCGCCGAGCGCGACCGGCTCGCCGCTCTCGACGTCCTTCGGCAGCAGGTCGCGAACCGAGTTCGGGATCGAGCGATTGGCGGTGCCGGCCACGGCAAGGTGGCGCCACTGCGCGTCCTCGACGAGAACGGCGGCGTCGACGGTCGTTGCGAGATGAGCCGCCAATGCCTGTGCCCCGCCGCCGCCCGCAGCAATGCGGGCGAGCGACTCGGCATAGGCCAAGAGCGGTTCAGTGCGGTCCCGGCGTCCCGGCCGCGGGGCGATGGCCTTGTCGTCCACGAGTTGTGGGCACTTAGACCCAAAAGCTGCTTTGCTCCTTTGGACGTTCGTCGAGAGGAGCAGCGAGCGCAGGTCGCCGCGCGACCGCCTCCCGAAGTCCGTGCTCGTGAGCTTGCTGAACGTCCACCTCTGGGTCGGGATCGTGGTCGCCCTGTTCGCGGTGGCCGCGATTTGGCGCACCCCCGACCGCCGTATCACGCTCTACGTGGTGACCCTGCAGATCCTGATCGGGATCGTGCTGGTCGTGCAGGGACTGCGTGCACCCTCGATCCACTATGCGCTCGCCGTCCTCGGCTTCATAGGTTACATGGTCGCCAACGCGCTCGCCCGCCGCGGCCGCTCGCGCGCGCTGGTGCTGACGATCGCGATCATCTCCTCGCTGCTCGTCCTCTTCGCGTTCATGATCGGCCACGGGGCCGTCACCCATGGGTTCGCCGGCTAGCCTGAGGGCTGCAAGATCGTCTGCACGGTCGAGATGACGGTCAGCGCGCCGACGATCACGACCGTCGCCCAGGCGATGACGTTGAAGGCGATGTTGTTCACGTACGTGCCCATCAGTTTGGGCCGGTTGATCAGCAATAACATCAAGACCAGCACGATCGGCAAGAGCGCGCCGTTGAGCACCTGCGAACCGAAGATGATAAAGTTCTGCCAGACGTCGGGCGCGATCAAGACGATCCCACCCCCGACCACGATCAGCCCCGCATAGAGCGAGTAGAAGATCGGCGCCTGGCGGAACGAGTTCTCCACGCCCGATTCGAACCCGAACGCCTCGCACACGTAATACGCGGTCGAGAGCGGAAGGATCGAGGCGGTGAAGATGGCCGCGTTGAGCAGCCCGAGCGCGAACAGCAGCGAGGCGTACTTGCCGGCCAGCGGTGCCAGCGCGGTCGCGACGTCGCCGGCGGTGTTGACCGAGAGCGCCGCCTGGTGCGGCGCCAGGTGCAGGTTGTGCACGAAGATCGTCGCCCCGGTCGCAACGATGATGAAGTACGCGATCACGTCGGTGATGATCGCGCCGGTGATGACGTCGACCCGCGAGTACGGGTAATCCTTGATGCGCACGCCCTTCTCGACCACGGCCGATTGGATGTAGAACTGCATCCACGGCGAGATCGTCGTCCCGATGACGCCGATCGCGGTCAGCACGTAGGCCTGGGTCGGCTTGAAGTGCGGGATGAAGGTCTGGTGCAGGATCTCGTGCCAGGGCGGGTGGACGAGGAAGCCGCTGATGATGTACGCGACGTAGACGATACAGAACGCGAAGAAGACCTTCTCGACGATCCGGTAGTTGCCGCGGGTGACCATCGTGAAGACGAACAACGCGGCCAGCGGAACCAGCACGTATTTCGTCAGGAACGGGACGTACTGCTGAAAGACCGGTGAGGCGTAGGCGATGCCGGCGAACTCCGCCGCGGTGTTGCCCAGGTCGCCGAAGACGAACAGCAGCAGCACGATCGCGGTCACCTTCACGCCGAAGTTCTCGCGGATCAGATCGGCCAGCCCCTTGCCGGTGACCGCGCCCATGCGCGCGCACATCTCTTGCGTCACGATCAGCGCGACCGTGACGGGAATGAGCAGCCACAGCATCGAGTAGCCGAACTGCGCCCCGGCGATCGAGTAGGTCTGGATGCCGCCGACGTCGTTGTCGGCGTTGGCCGTGATGATGCCCGGGCCGATGATCGAGAAGAACATCAGCAGCGAGCGCCACAGCGAGGGACGCTTCGCCACTCAGACGGCCTGCTTCGTCGGACGCCGGTGATGCCGGGTGAAGCGCGGCAACTTGCGCTTGAGGCGCTCGGGGATAATCGCGTCGATCGCGTCGTCGACGGTCACGATGCCCAGCATCTTGCCGTCGGACGAGACGACCGGGACCGCGAGTAGATCGTAGCGTGCGATCGTGCTGGCCACGTCTTCGGCCGCGGTGTCGGTCGAGACGCTGACGAGCTCGGTCTCCATCACGGCGTGGATCGGTTCGTCGGGCTTGGCCAGCAGCAGGGTGCGCAGGCTCAGCACGCCCAGCAGCGTCTGCTCCTGATCGGTGACGTAGAGATAGTAGACGAACTCGGTCTCGGGGCCGATCTCGCGGATCTTCGCGATCGTGGCGTCGACGCTGCGATGCGGATAGATCCACACGTAGTCGGTCGTCATCAAGCCGCCGGCCGTGTCTTCGGCGAACTTGGCCAGCTCGCGCAACTCCTCGGCGGTCTCCGGCTCCATCTCGGCGAGCAGCGCGGCTTGCTTCTCCGCCGGCAGTTCGCCCAGCAGATCGGCGGCGTCGTCGGAGTCCATCTCTTCGATGATGTCGGCGGCGCGCTCGGTGCCGAGGTCGTCGATGACCGCGCGCTGCGTCTCGGGGTCGAGGTGCTCGAGCGCATCGGCGGCGTGCTCGTCGTCGAGCGATCCGACGACGCGGGCCGCGTCGCGTGCCGAGAGCTCACCGATGATCTCGGCGAGGTCGGCCGGCTGCAGCCGGCCCAGGCGGTTTTGGCTGACCGAGAGCTGCACGCGTTCGGGGCTCAGGTCGTGCAGCGGCGCGACGTTGTCCCACGCGATCAGCGAGCGCGGGATGAGGTCGAGCAGCCGCGAGGCGACGCGCTTGCCGCCCAGCCGCCGCAGCAGGCCGGCGACGCCGATGTCGGCCGCGACGACGCGGATCGTGTCGGCGGTGCGGGCCAGCTCGAGGTCGTTGATGCGCACGACCTTGCGGCCGTCG
>JBEKAU010000276.1:0-4619 GCA_050015755.1 Vulcanimicrobiaceae bacterium
GCGCGGTCGTCTCGGGGAAGCCGCTCCGCATCCGCTACCCCGATGCCACGCGCCCCTGGCAGCACGTCACCGATGCCCTCAAAGGGTATTTGCTGGTAGCCGAACGCGCGCTCGCCGGCGACCGCTCGGTGGCGCGCGCCTGGAACTTCGGGCCGCTCGACGACGAGCGCATCCCGGTACGCGCCGTGGTCGAGCGGCTGAGCGCCGCGCTGGGCGTCAACGTCCCGGTCGGGGTCGATGCGCCGGCGCATCATGAGGCCGCTGCGCTCGAACTCGACTCCGGCGATGCACAGCGCCTCCTGCACTGGCAACCACGGCACCGCGGTCGCGACGCGATCGATGCGGCGGGTGCGTGGTACCGAGCGTTTCTGGACGGCGTGCCGGCGGGCGAGCTGGTCGAGGCTGAGCTGCGCGCGTGCGTCGCGGCATGAGCCGCCTGTGCCGCTCGTGCGGCGTCCCGCTCCTCGACGAGGTGGTCGATCTCGGAATGCAGCCGCTCTCCAACGCCTTCGTCACACCCGATCGGCTGGACGAGATGGAGCCGACGTATCCGCTACGTGTGTTCGTCTGCCGTACGTGTTGGCTGGTTCAGATCCAGGCCGTTACCCCCCGCGAGGTCATCTTTGCGGACGACTATGCGTACTTCTCGTCGTACTCGACGACATGGCTCGACCACGCCCGCCGATACGCCGAGCGAATGATCGCGGAGCTGCAGCTGAGCGAGGGCTCGAAAGTCGTCGAGCTGGCCAGTAATGACGGATATCTCCTACGCTGGTTCGCACAATCGGGTATCAACGTCCACGGCATCGAGCCGACCGCCGGAACGGCGCAGGCCGCGCGCGCGCGAGGCATCGACACCACCGTTGCGTTCTTCGGGAGCGAGTTGGCGGAGCAGTTGGTGTGTGAGCGGGGACGGGCCGATCTGCTCGTCGCCAACAACGTGCTCGCCCACGTTCCTGATCTCAACGATTTCATCGCCGGGATGCGGGCGCTGCTTGCGGACGACGGCCTCGCGACGGTCGAGTTTCCGCATCTGCTCACGCTGCTCGAACGCTGCGAGTTCGATACGATATATCACGAGCACTTCTCGTACTTCTCGCTGCTGGCGGTCGAGACGGCGTTCGAGCGCCATGGTCTGCGTGTGGTCGACGTCGAACGTCTGCCGACACACGGCGGATCGCTGCGCTTGCACGTGGTGCACGAGGGGGCTCGTATCCCTGCGCCGGCGGTTGCCGCGTTGGGCGAGCAGGAGCGAGCGGCTGGACTCGACGGACTCCCGGCCTACGCGCGTTTCGCGGCACGCATCCACGAAGTGAAGTTCGCGTTGCTCGAGTACCTGCTGCGCGCGCGTCGCGCAGGACTGCGAATCGTCGGATACGGCGCCGCCGCAAAAGGGAACACCCTGCTGAACTACTGCGGCGTGCGCGAAGAGCTGATCGACTACGTCGTCGACAAGAACCCGCACAAGGTCGGGAACCGACTGCCGGGCACGCATATTCCGATTCGGCCGGTATCGACGATTGACGAGGACCGGCCAGACGTGGTCTTGATTCTCCCGTGGAATCTCGCCGACGAGATCGTGGGCGAGATCGCGCGCGTGCGCGGGTGGGGAGGTCGTTATATCGTGGCCATTCCGACGGTCCGCGAGCTGTGAGCGAAACCTCGCTGTCAGGTATGCCGTCCCGCGCGACGGACCGTTCGATGAGCCCGACGTGCTGCCCGGTTTGCGGCTCCGTGGCCCTGGAAGCCGTCCTCACGCGCATCGGATTCCCGGCGATGCAGAACGTCGTGTATGCGGATCGCACCGGCGCCCGTTCGGCCCCGCGTGGCGACATGCGGATGATGGTGTGCGCGAGCTGCGGGTTCGTGTTCAACGGCGCATTCGACGGCTCGCTCGTCGCCTACGCGCCCGGCTACGACAACGCGATACCGGTGTCAGCGGCCTTTCACGAGCACCTTTCTGGGCGAGCGGACGTTGCTTTGCAGGACATGGCGCCGAACGCGCGCGTCGCCGATATCGGCTGCGGCAACGGAGCCTTTCTCCGTGTGCTCAGCGCGCGTCATCGCGGAGTGGTCGGATTTGGGATCGACGCTGCCTATGTGGGTCCGGAACGCTTCGGGGATATCCGGTTCGAGCGGCGGTTTTTTGGTGGCGCCGACGAGCAGCTCGAGGTCGACGTCCTGACCTGCAGGCACGTCATCGAGCATGTGCCTGACCCGGTCGCCTTCCTGTGTTCGATCCGGGCGGGGCTCGCCCGTTCGCGGCGCGCGCGCGTCTACTTCGAGACGCCGTCGTTCGAATGGATCCTCGAACAAGGGGCGATCTGGGACGTGTTTTACGAGCACTGCAATTATTTCACGGCCGCGGCGTTGCGATACGCCTTTCATCGCGCAGGCTTCACGGTCACTCGGATCGAGCGGGTCTTCGACGGCCAATACTTCTGGGTGGAAGCGACGCTCGCGGACGTACTGGACGAGTGCCGCCTGACGTCGACGGAGGATACCGGTAAGGTGCTCGAGGCTGTGCGGCGCTTCGCCGAGCACGAGGAAAGCGCATGCGCCGCGCTGCGGGGACGGCTTGAGAGCAGCCGAGTCGACGGGCCCGTCGTACTCTGGGGCGCCGCCGCCAAGGGAGTGACGTTGGCGAACCTCGTCGATCCGGATGCGAGCCTCATCATCGGTATCATCGATCGCAACGTGGCGAAGCAAGGACGATACGTCGCGGTGACCGGACACGAGATCCTCGCGCCACGCGCCCTGGTCGACCGGAGTGTCGCGTGGGCGCTGGTGGTGAACCCGCTCTATGCAGCGGAGAACGCCGCCGAGGCGGCTGAACTCAACGCGTCGACGCGGGTGGAAGCGCTCCACTGACGAAGCGCGACAACCCTTCGTCGAGCTGGACGCGCGATTGCCAGCCATGCGCGGCGAGCGGAGCGCAGTCGGCGACCGCGCGTCGCGGGGCCGCCTCCGCGGTGGGCGCGATTTCGACGCGACCGCCGGTGAGCCCAGCCAGGTTGCGTACGACGGCCTCGACACGCACGGCAGTGCCTGTCCCAACGTCGAAGCGACCGGCGAGCGGATGCGTCGCAAGGAAGGCGATTGCCGCGGCGGCGTCGTCGGCATGGACGAAGTCGAACTCATCGTCGGGCGAGCGCACCACGAACGGCGTGTCACCGCGGAACGCGCGCGCGGCCGAGGCAATCAGCTTGTTCGGTGGTTCGTCCTCTGCGTACACGAAGAAGAGTGATGCCCAGGCGACCCGGAGCGGGCGCGCTGGCCCCCACGCGATGAGAACGTCGCGCGCGCTGCTTTTTGCGATCCCGTAGAGGGTTGGCGGGAGCGGGCCCGGCTGCTCGGCGCAGGTGCCGACGCCGATGAATGCGGTGGCCCCGGCTTCGGCCGCGTGCCGCGCCAGGAGCAGCGTAGCGGCGGTCCAGGCGAGATTGCTCTCGTCCTCCCAATACGTGCCGTGCGCCGTCTCCCATGCGGCGTGGACGACGACGTCCGGACGTATCGCCCGGATCGAGGCGTCGACCTGAACGGGATCGAGCAGATCACAGACGCGATCGACACCCGGGCCCGCTCGCCGCGCGAGAGTTACGACGTCGTCGCCACCGGTGCGGAGCATGGCGGTAACCCGTCGCCCGATGAGGCCGGATGCCCCGGTCACCAGGATGCGCGCCACGAAGTCAGCGCACGCGACGAAGCCAGCCCGACCGATAATAGGTGACCACGTCGGGTGTTCCGGTTGTCTCGTCGAAGGGCCGCGGCGGCACGGCGCGCTCGAACTCCGGGTGAGTTTGCAGGAACTCCGCAACGGCCGAGGCTGGATTGTCGGTGGTCCAACTCGGCTGCGTGCGGGGAAGGCCGGCGACGTCACGCATAATACCGTCGGCCACAGCGACGTAGTCGCCGGGCGAAAGCAACGGGGTATATGCCTCAAGCTCGGCGAGGACGTGACCGCGGCCGTGGGCGCTGTCGAGGACCAGCAGCACCCGTGCGCCCGGCGTCACGAGCTGCGAGACGCGTTGCACGATCTCGGGCGCGATGCTGCTGCCTTCGATCAGCGTGATCATGTCGGCCAGCGGATGCGTCTCGAGCGCCTGACGATTGTGCGGCCGGATTTCGACGTCGATGCCGATCACGCGTCCTGTGCCCAGTGCGCGCAGCAGAGACGCATAGAAAACGAGCGAGCCGCCGTGGGCTATTCCCGTTTCGACGACGACGTCCGGCCGCATGGAATAGACCGCCTCTTGGAGCCGCACGAGGTCATCGGGCAACTGAATCACGGGCCGCCCGAACCAGGCAAAGCCGTAGGAGTGTTTCGCTCCCCAGCCCGAGCGCGTATACGCCTCAGCAATTGCTTCGAAAGCAGCCGGCGCATCGAGGGGAATCGGCGCCGCGCCGTCCAGTGTCACTTCGCGGCGAGCGAAGTCGACGGTGAGTCGTTGAGGGGGGGCGGGTGCCCCTTCCGCCAGGCGTCGGTCCACGCACGAGATATCGGCCGATGACGAACGAGACCCCTCTCGAACGTCCCGCTCAGGACGTCGTTCAGAACAGCGTCTCGCCGCGCGGCAACGCAGCGAGGGCATCGTCCGGAACGAGGTCGACCTGCGCGC
>JBEKAU010000277.1:0-4609 GCA_050015755.1 Vulcanimicrobiaceae bacterium
TTCCAGATCCTCGGCGACACCCACGGCACGATCGTCCATCTCGGCGAACGCGAGTGCTCGATCCAGCGCCGTCACCAGAAGGTCATCGAGGAGGCGCCCAGCGTCGCGCTCGATCCCGGCTTGCGCGCGCGCATGGGCGCCGCCGCGGTCGACGCCGCGCGCAGCGTCGGCTATACGAACGCCGGCACCGCCGAGTTCATGCTCGACGCCGACGGTGCGTTCTACTTCCTCGAGATGAACGCGCGCTTGCAAGTCGAGCACCCGGTGACCGAGCTGGTCTACGGCGTCGACCTCGTCCACGAGCAGCTGCGCATCGCGAACGGCGAGCGGCTGCGCTTCGCGCAAGACGATCTGGTGCCGCGCGGCTGGGCGATCGAAGCGCGCCTCAACGCCGAAGACCCCGCGCGCGATTTCTTGCCGCAAGCCGGCACGATCACCGCGTTCGAGGTGCCGCGCGCACCGGGCGTACGGCTCGACGCCGGGTTTGCGCGCGGCAGCGAGATTCCGGTCTTCTACGATTCCTTGCTGGCGAAGATCATCGTGTGGGGCGCCGACCGCGCAGCGGCCGTCACCCGCATGGACGCAACGCTCCAGGAGACGACCGTCGCGGGCGTGGCGACGAACCTGCCGCTCCTGCGCGCGATCGTCGCCGACGACCGCTATCGCGCGGGCGAGACGACGACCCGCTTCCTTGACGAGCGGATGCCGGGGTATGCACTCAGCGCGCCGCCGCGTGCCGACGCGCAGGCGAAGCGCCGCGTCGCCGCCGCGCTGCTGGCAGACGCCGCCGATTGGCGCCTCGGCCGGGTCGGCGTCCCGCTCGCGTTCACGATCGACGGCGAATTCGTGCGCGCCGAAGCGACCTTCGACGGCGCGCGCTGGCTGCTCAGCGGCGATCTCGACGGCGAGGTCGTCTCCGATGCGCGCGGCGCGATCCCGACCGCGGACGGCGGCGCCGTCGCGCTCGACGGCCGCGTCGTTCGCTGGACGTGGCCCGCACCGCCGAGCGCCGGCGCCGAGCACGGCGGCCACGGGACGTCCTCGGGTGAGGTAACCGCGCCAATGCCGGGCAAGATCGTCAGCGTGACGACGGAAGTAGGCGCCCAAGTCGACGAGCACGCGTTGCTGGTCGTCCTCGAAGCGATGAAGATGGAACACCGCATCGAGGCTCCCTTGGCGGGCACCGTGCGCGACATCCGGGTGAAGCCCGGCGACCTGGTCGCCAGCGGCGCCCTCCTCGTCTCGATCGACGCGTAACATGGCGGAGCGCGAGTTCAGCCGAAATCAGCTGGACAAGCTGGGTGAAAGACTTCTCGCGGATCCGATCTCGATTGAAGATCTCAACGCGCTTTCACGCTATCGTGCATGGCTGCGGCAGGGTACACTTCGTTCGCTTTTGGTCGCGCGTGTGTATGCTCAAGCTCGACGTTTCGCGGTATCCGAACGACCTGAAAAGACCCTCTCCAGCATTCGACGGAAACTCCGCGAAACGGCGATCCGACTCGGGGACATGGACGATCTCGTCGGGTGCCGAATCACGGTGCCTGACCGACACACGCAGAATCGCGCTCGTCGAGATCTCGGACGAGCTTTCGGCAGCATTCGCTGGATCGATAGGAATGAGAAACCATCAAATGGCTACCGGGCTGTCCACGGAATCCTCAGGA
The DNA here is from genome assembly GCA_050015755.1 of Vulcanimicrobiaceae bacterium. Taxonomy (GTDB): domain Bacteria; phylum Vulcanimicrobiota; class Vulcanimicrobiia; order Vulcanimicrobiales; family Vulcanimicrobiaceae; genus Vulcanimicrobium. The sequence continues at coordinate 1,668 of JBEKAU010000277.1, forward strand.
AAAGCGGAACCGTCCTTGAGATTCAAATTCGAACTACGTTGCAAGACATTTGGGCGAACCTCAGCGAAAGCTTCGCAGACCGTTTCGGCGATCCGTCGATCAAATATGGGGGCGGCCCGTCAGCGATTCGGGCAGAGCTTGACTTACTTTCAGCGTGGATCGACGACATCGACAAATATGAAGCGAGTCGGACTCTGGAACGTATGACCGCTCCGAGTAAGCTAGCGGACGATTCGATGGACGAAGAGATCTTGCTCGAGGTCTCCAGGGAGCTTGACAAGCGCATGACCATGCTACGCGAATTGCATGCGATGCTGAGAGCCGCATCGCGAGGCTAAGAGACGGATACTGATGATCTTCGTATTTGCTTACGATCGACCAGAACAGATGCTCATCGGATATGAGGAATTTGCCGACTCCGACTCGGAGCGTGCCGAAAACCATCGCCGTAGTCTCGAGACGCAGCACAGCGGGAATGATGCGGTCGAAGTCGTGCTCCTGCGCAGCCAAGATCGATCTTCACTCGAACGAACGCATTCTCGCTATTTTCGCAGCACCGAGCAGATCGAAAACGACTTGAAATCTCGTGTCGGATGAGTTCGCGCGTACTTCTACGGGATCGTTGAGCCTTTGCGCGTTGTCTTGATCCCCGGCTGGAACGAGGCGACCGACCTGATGCGGACATTTGCCGAGGGGCGGCACGGCATCGACGGACTGGCGGCGTTCGGGTTCGATTGCTCGCTCTTTCCGGGCGACGGCGACGATCCGCTGCGCGCGCGGGTCGACCGCTTTGCCGGGTACCTCGACCAGATCCGCATCCGCGAAGGCGACGATGCGTTTCCGCTCGCAACGGTCGGCTACAGCATGGGCGGCCTGGTGAACCGGGGCTTTCTGCGCGCGTATCCCGAGCGCGCGCACGAGATCGCCGCACCCAATGGCGGCCTCATCACCAACTATGCCGTCGGCACGCTGCGGATCGCGCGCGTTCCGACGCACGTCTTGGCCGACCTCGACGTCGCCTCGCCGTTCGTCACCTGGTTGAACGGCACCAGTGGTCACTGGGTCGAGGATCCCGACAACCCGCGCAAGTCGCGCTGGAAGCTCGACGACACGCCATGGGTCGTGCCGGAGGGTCATCCGATTCTCCACATCGCCGGCCGCATGCCGAAGTATCATCTCCAGAGCGACGGCGTCGTCATGATCGAGTCGGCCTCGCTCGACGGCGCGCTTCCCTGCACGACGATCGACGACGATGCGGCCAATCACCTCAATCTCGGCGCGGTGTCGAATCTGTTCGCGACCGTCTTCCGGCGCTTTCGCCACGACGACAGCGTGTGGCCGCAGTGCGTCGCGCTGATCGCGAAGTTCCTGCGGGGTGAACCGGTCGCGCCCGTCGTAGCGGCCGACTGATGCCTCATCCCACGCTCGCGATCCGCGCCGGGGTCCTGTGCGACGGCACCGACGCACCACCACGTCGCAACGTCACCCTGCTGGTGGCGGACGGCCACGTCCGCGAGATCGTGGCGACCAACGGCCCGCTCAGCGCGGACCGAGTGCTCGAGGCGGCCTGCGTCGTGCCGGGCCTCATCAACGCACACGCGCACCTCGAAGCCAACGGCGAGCCCGACCTTCAGTCGCTCGTCGTGCTGCGCACGGCGCTCGACCGCACGCTCTACGCCGCCCAGAACGCGCGCCTGGCACTGCAGGCGGGTGTGACGACCGTGCGCGACCTCGGCGCCGCCGACGGGACGGCGATCGCCGTCCGCGACGCGGTCGAGCGCGGCGAACATCCCGGACCAACGATCGTGCCGGCCGGGCGCGCGATCTGCATGACCGGCGGCCACGGCTTCTTCATGGGCCGCGAAGCGGACGGACCGTGGGATGCGCGCAAGGCGGTGCGCGAGCAGCGCAAGAGCGGCGCCACCTGCATCAAGCTGATCGCGACCGGCGGCGTGCTGACCAAAGGCGCGGTCCCGGGCCAGGATCAGCTCAGCGAAGAGGAGATGCGGGCGGCGGTCCACGAGGCCCACACCCACGGTCTGCGCGTCGCCGCGCACGCCATCGGGACGAGCGGGATCAAGAACGCGCTGCGCGCCGGTGTCGATTCGATCGAGCACGGCCACCTGCTCGACGACGAGGCGCTGGCGCTGTTCGCCGAGCGCGGCGCGGCACTCGTGCCGACGCTCGCCGCCGTGACCTGCATCGTCGAGAACGCCGCCGGCGGCACCATGCCCGACTTCGTCGTGCGCAAAGCCGAGGCACTGGTCGCGCAAGCCGCGGCCAATATCACGCGCGCCTGGCGCGCCGGCGTGCGCATCACCGGCGGTTCCGACGCCGGCACGCCGTTCAACTATCACCAGAACTACGCCTACGAGCTCGAGCTGATGGTGCGCCAACTCGGCATGACGCCGCTGCAAGCGCTGCACGCCGCCACCGAGAACGGCGGCGCGCTGCTCGGCGTCGACGCCGGTGTGCTGGCGCCGAACCGGCCGGCCGATCTGCTGGTGCTCGCACGCGACGTGACCGACGACGTGCGCGCGCTGCGCGATCCGCTGGTCGTCGTCAAAGCCGGAGCGATCGTTCACGAACGTGGCTGATCTGGCCGGGCTGCGCGTCGCGGTGCTCGCGCCGATCTCGTGGCCGGCGCCGCCGCCCGGCTACGGCCCCTGGGAGCAGGTCGCCTCCGACGTCGCACGCAGTTTGGTCGCGCGCGGCCTGGACGTCACGCTCTTCGCGACCGGCAACTCGCGCACGACCGCCGCGCTCGCGTCGGTCGTACCGGTCGGGTTGAACGAAGACCCCGCCCTCAACGGCGAAGTCTGCACCGAGCTGCACATCGCCTCGCTGTTCGCGCGCGCCGGCGAGTTCGATCTGATCCACAACCACCTCGATTGGAAGCCGCTCCTGTACGCGCTCGCAACGAGCGGACCGCCGCTGGTCAC
>JBEKAU010000278.1:0-4604 GCA_050015755.1 Vulcanimicrobiaceae bacterium
TCGGCCTGGCGTACCTGCTCTCACCCTCGGCGCAGGGGATCGCCTACGGCAACTTCCTCGAGAACGTCTTCGTGCCGCTGTTCGCGGCCTGCGGCGCGCTCGCGGTGCGGGCGCGCTCGCTGGGGTGGAGTCTGCTCTGCGCGCAACTGCTGCTCGGCCTCAAAGAGGATCAGTCGCTGTTCCTGCTCTGGTTCGGCGCCGCGTGCGCGCTGTGGTGGGATCGCCGGATCGGCGTCGCGATCGCGCTCCTCGCGCTCGTCAACGGCGTGGGCTTCACGATCGTCGAGCGGCTGCATCACGCGCTGCCCTCGATTCCGGCGTACGGGCCGCACGTCATCGATCCGGTCTCGAAGGTGACGTTCTTCCTCGCCGTGCTGGTCCCGTTCGCGTTCTTGCCGCTGCGGCTGGGGTGGCGGCTGCTGCTCGCCGCGCCGCTCGCCGCCGAGCTGCTCTTCAACGGCCACTGGGCGTACGACATCACCCGCATCGGCACCCATTGGACGGCGTCGTTCGTCGTCGCGACGGCGCTCGCCGCGGCCTACGCGATCGCGAAGACGCCGCGCGCCGCTCCCTGGGTGCTCGGCTGCGCGGTCCTCGCGACGCTGACGATCAACGACACCGTCCTCAAGATCGGCCGCTGGCCCTACGTCGTCGACCGTGGGGCGTACGACCGTGCCGCCGCGCTGCGCACGACCGGCGTACCGGTCCACGTGACCCGTCCCAACGAAGGCGTCTACGCGGTCGCGGCGGCAAACCCGCAGGTCGCGCTCGACCGCTATCGGGAGGGCGAGCCGGGCTATTGTCCAGCCTATAACGCGAACGCGCGCGCCTTTTTCGCCTCGGTCGGAATCGGCACGTGGCCGGCCGGAATCACGCTCTGCGAAGGAGTCGCGCTGCGCGCTACGACGTCTGGTGGAACAGCACGATGAGCAGGACGTTGATGGCGTTGAAGGTTCCGTGGGCGAGCATCGAGGCCGTCAGGGCGCGCGTGCGCGCGTACACGTAGGCGAGCACGACGCCGCCGCCCCACAGCGGCACGATCGCGCTGACCTCGCCGTGTGCGGCAGCGAACCCCAACCCCGAGAGGACCGCAGCGGCCCAAAACGGGAGGTAGCGCCACAGCGCGTTCAAGAGCAGCCCGCGGAAGACCAACTCTTCCGCGAACGGCGCAAGCACGCAGGCGAGGAACGCGAAGCCGACCAGCAACGGTCCGTTGTGCGTGCGCCCGAGCGCCTGAACCACCGTCTCCTTCGGGACGACGTGAACGAGCGTCGTCTGCAGCGCGCCCAGGGCGATCGTGACGACGAACATCGCGCCGCCGCCGGCGAGACCGGCAGCCGTCTCGGCACCGGTCGGGACACGCAAACCCAGCTCGGCGAGCGACCCGCGCGCTGCCCACGGCAGCGCGGCAAACAGCGCCGAGACGACCGGCACGTAGAAAAGGCACTGCGCGACGATCAGGTTCCAGTTCAGGTCCGTCGCCTCGGGCTTCTTGCCCGACAGCGACACCCACAGGACCAGCAACACCATCCCGACCAGCAGCGCGAACGCGACGAGCAGCGCACACGTCAGCGAGCGCCACCAGACGAAACCGTCAGGGAGCCAGGCGATCGGCGAGAGCGGCGAAGGTGCGGAGGTCGAGCGTTTCACCACGGACGTCGGGGGCGAGAGCGAGTGCGTCGATCGCGTTCGCGATGCGTTCGCGCGGCAGATCCAGCGCGAGCATGAGCGAATTCGCGAGCGTCTTGCGCCGGTACGCGAACGCGCCGCGCACGACCTGTTCGAAGCGCGCACGGTCGGCGAGCGGCACGCGCGGCGCCGGCAGCCGGTGCAGCACGACGACGCTCGAATCGACGCCGGGGCGCGGATAGAACGCGCTCGGCGGCACGGTCAGCGCGCGCTGGACGTCCATCGTCAGCGCGATCGCGACGGTGAGGCTGCCGTATTGGGCGGTGCCGGGCTTGGCCAGAAGGCGGTCGGCGACGTCTTTTTGGATCATCGCGACGATCCGCTCGGGCGCGTGCTCGAGCGCTGCCAGCAGCAGCAAGAGCGGTGTCCCGACGTTGTAGGGGAGGTTGCCGGCGACCCGCCACGGCGCATCGCCGGCCCAGCCGGCGTAGTCGAAGGTCAGCGCGTCGCCCTGGCGCAGGTCGACGCCGGCCAGATCCGCGCGTGCTTCCAAGACGCCGAGCATGTCGGGGTCGAGGTCGAACGCAGTCACCGCTGCGCCGAGCTTCACCAGCGCCGCGGTCAGCGCACCGGTCCCGGCCCCGATCTCGAGGACGCGCTCACCGGGGGCGTCGACGGCGAGCCGCGCGATGCGCGCGCTCGTTCCGCCATCCATCAGGAAGTGTTGCCCCAGACGCTTCTTGGGGCGCAGCCCGCGCGCTTCGAGCAACGCGCGGGCGGTCGGCGGGCGGTCTATTTGTAGACGTACACGACGACGGGTCGTCGGCCGAACTGGTTCGCCTGCGAGGTCGAGTTGAAGCCCAGGTCGATGCGGCGGCCGCGAATCGCGCCGCCCGTATCGCCGGCGACGGCGCGGCCGTATCCGGGGATGAAGAGCTGCGTGCCGAGCGGGATCACCGCCGGGTCGACCGCGACGACGCCGTGGCCGGCCATACGGCCCGAGGCCGTTCGTCCGGTGCAGCCGCCCCCGCAGTGCGCCGTGTACGCGGTCGCGATCATGTTGACTGCCGAGGTCGCCAATCGGACGGTGCCGACCAGCTCGCGGCGAGCGAGCTCGGAGAGCGCGGTGTACTCGGCGATCCCTTCGGCGAGGATCCGAGCGTGCGGTGCGCGCAGGATGTGCCGAACCAGCTCGATGCGGTGCAAGCCGCGCCGGTCGGCGGTGCGCACGACCCGGTAGACGACGGCCACCCGGCCGGAGCTGCCGGGATCGACCACCTGGGTCTTGCCGGTCGGCAGGTCGAGCGCCCAGCGCTTAACGGTGGCGGCCGCGAGCGGTCGCTCGACGGTCTCCGTCCAGTGGTCGACGTGCCGAACCACCACGGTCAGATCGTTGGCCAAGGCGGTCTCCGCCGGCGGCGAGACGTCGTCGTGGCGGTCGTAGGGGACGCCTTCGCGGGCCAGCAGGTCGCCGACGGTGGCGACGGCGCTGTGCACGGTCCGAACGGTCCCGTCGATGCTCAGGCTGACGGGCATGGCCGCCCGGTACGCGACGGTTTCGCCGTCGAGCAAGGGGCTCTCGAGTGGGACGCTCACGGTGTCGTCGGGAGCCGGGCTCACCCCGCGCTCGGTGAGAAACTCCCCGGCGGTGGCAGCATGGCTTTCGACGCCTTCAGAGACGCCGTCGCGAACCCAGGTGACGTGCTTGGCGGGAACTTGGTCGACGAGCGCGGCGACCGTAGTCGCAACGCGGTTGGGCACCGTACCGGCGCCCAACGGCAGCAACAGACCCAGCGAAAGCAGGCCCGTCGCCGCAAGTGGTGAGGGAAGATCTTTTCGGATCGTCCGACTCCTTTCTCGTGCGGGGGTACGAACCATCGGACGCGGGCTAGGTCAGCCCGTATCGGACGGAGACGTACGCGACGTCGTAGTGGTAGTCGGCGGAGAGGAAGCCCGACGGATCGGTGGCGTTCCCACTCAGGCACGACGGCCGAATCTGCGCTTTGTCATGCGGCTGGATTCGGTCGATGGGCGCCGTGACCTAAAGTTGGCCGCGACGAACGCCGACAAGGTAGCACGAACTCCAGGACGGCGTCAAATACGACAGTCGTAGGGAAAAGGGTCGTCCTTCCGTTACGCGCGGGAAGACGCAAGCGGGCGGCCGCCGTGACGATGAGCGGGGGCGTGCACGGCGAAGGTGTGGCGTATCATGCACGTCGCGCTCTTCACCGAGTGCTACCATCCGATCCGCAACGGCATCGTTGCGAGCGTCGATGCATTGCGCGACGGGTTGCACGCGCACGGCGTCGACGTGACGACGATCGCGCCGAAGTTTCCGCATCTGCGCGACGAGCCGTCGGACATCGTGCGCATCCCCTCGCTGCCGTTACCGACGTCGACGGCGTATCGCTTGTGCGTGCCGTATCTGAAGTTGCACGATCGGCGGCGCTTGCGCGGCGTCGATCTCGTGCACGCGCATTCGGCGTTCGTCACCGGCTGGATGGCGCACGCGTTTGCGCGCCGGCACGGCGTGCCGCTCGTGTTCACCTATCACACGCGGCTCGACGCGTACGCGCACTATGCGCCGTTCGATCCGGTCGCGACGCAGCGCGCCATGAGCGAGCTGACGCGCCGCTACGGCAACGCGGCCGATGCCGTCGTCGTGCCGACGCGCGCGATCGAGCGTGCGCTGCGCGAGCTCGGCGTGCACGCGCCCATCCACGTCGTGCCGAGCGCGATCGACGTCGCGCGTTTCGCCGCCGGCCATCGGACCCCGGCCGCACGCGTGCGGCTCGGCGCGAGCGCAGCGGATCGCGTCGTGCTCAGCGTCGGGCGGCTCGGCGCCGAGAAGAACCTCGAGCTCGCGCTCGACGCGCTCGCGCACGCGCCGGCGCTGCGGCTGGCGTTCGTCGGCGAGGGCCCGCAGCGGGCGGCGCTCGAGGCGCGCGCGGAGCGGCTCGGGGTAGCCGCCCGGG
>JBEKAU010000279.1:0-4578 GCA_050015755.1 Vulcanimicrobiaceae bacterium
GTCTGCGGCGTGAGCGCGATCTCGGGGACGAGCACGATCGCGCGGCCGCCGGCGGCGAGCACCTGCGCGATCGCGTGGAGGTAGACGAGGGTTTTACCGCTGCCGGTGACGCCGACCAGCAGCACCTGCGCGAATGTGCCGGCGTCGAGCAGCGTACCGATCTGCGCGATCGCGTCGCGCTGCTCGTCGGTCGGCACGAGTGCCGGCAGGGCGACGTGCGCGCTGCGTGCGCGATGGATCTCCCGCTGCTCTTCCTGCAGCACACCCGCTTGCAGCGCGCGGCGGATGATCGCCTCGGAGTAGCCGGCCAGCACCGCGTCGCTGCGCCGCAGTTCGCCGGCCTGCGCGACGTGCGCGACCAGCGCGGCGGCTTTCTTTCCGCCGATCGTCCCGGTGCCGGGGCGCAGCACGCGGACGGTCGCCGCGCGCATCTTCGCGCCGCTCATCACCCGCCGCCGCACGAGGGCGTTCGCTTGCACGAGCGTCTGGACGGCGCGCAGCAAGGTGGTGCGATCGCCGGCCCGCCGTGCCTCGGGGTGCCGCAGCAGTGCCTCGCTCGCGACCCCTTCGCGCAGGTCCGTCCACAGCAAGCGGATCAGCCGCTCCGGCACCCCGGCGAAGCGGTCGGCGGCCGGCATCTCGCCCTGCGGCTCGAGCCGTTCGACCGCGCGCGGGATCGCCGCCGCGAGCACGATCGCACCGAGCGCCTCGCGCAGCGAGCACACGAACCGGTCGGCGATCCACGCCGCCAACTCCAGCCCGGTCTGGTCGAACGCGCGCGGCCCGTCGATCCGCGCCTCGACGTCCTTGAGCGCGCGCTCGCCGGTCGCGGTGTACGGCGCGCGCACGACGTAGCCATAGACCGCGCGCGGCCCGAGCGAAACGCGCACGACGTCCCCGACGCCCAGCGTCATCCCGTCCGGGACGCGATAGGTCAGCGCGCGGTCGAAGTGCGCGGTGCGCAGGTGCGGGAGCACGTCGACGACGAGCACGCTCAGCGAGCAGGACCCATGAGCAGCCGACGCGAGGACATCAGGTGGCGATTCGCGCTCTGCGGACCGCTTTCCGCGACCTTGCCTCGATGAGGAGCACGATGCCCGCGAATCCCGCGAATCCCCTGACCGCCCCCTTGCGGACGACCGTCGTCGGCAGCTACCCCCAGCCCGACTGGCTCGTCGATCGCGACCTGCTGGGCGCGCGGCTGCCCCCGCGGGTACGGGTGCGCGAGATCTGGCGGGTGGCGGAGGCGTGGCGCGAGGTGGCCCAGGACGACGCGACGCTGATCGCGATTCGCGACATGGAGCGCGCCGGGATCGACATCATCAGCGACGGCGAGATCCGCCGCGAGAGCTACTCCAACCGCTTCGCTACCGCGCTCGAGGGGATCGATCTCGAGAACCCGGGCACCGCGCTCGACCGCACCGGCCACCCCAACCCGGTGCCGCGCATCGTCGGCCCGATCCGGCGCCGCAACGCGGTGATGGTGCGCGACGTGCAGTTCCTGCGCGCGAACACCGATCGTCCGATCAAGATCACCGTTCCCGGCCCGTTCACGATGTCGCAGCAGGCCCAGAACGACTACTATCCCGATCTCGCCGCGGCAGCGCTCGACTTCGCCGCCGCCGTCAACGAGGAGCTGCGCGATCTGGTCGCCGCCGGTGCCGACGTCGTGCAGATCGACGAGCCGTACTTGCAAGCGCGGTCCGAGGCCGCCCACGCCTATGCGCAGCCGGCGATCGCGCGCGCGCTCGAAGGCATCGGCGGCGTGACCGCGCTGCACACCTGCTTCGGGTACGCGCACGTCGTCCACGCGCGTCCCGACGGCTACCCGTTCCTCGCCGAACTCGACGCCACGCCCGCGCAGCAGATCGCGATCGAGTCGATGCAGCAGCAGGTCGATCTGCGCGCACTCGCCTCGCTGCCGCACAAGACGGTGATCTTGGGCGTGCTCAACCTCGACGACGCCGCACCGGTGGAGAGCGCCGAACAGGTCGCCGCCCAGATCCGCGCCGCGCTCGCCTACATCACGCCCGAGCGGCTGATGCTCGCACCCGACTGCGGGATGAAGTACTTGCCGCGCGCGACCGCGTTCGCCAAGCTGCAAGCCCTCGTCGCCGGCACGAAGCTCGTCCGCCGCGAGCTCGGGATCGCGGACTAAAGGCGCACCAGCTCGCCGTCGACGCCGCGGTACGAGACGGCGTCGCGGCCGGTGCGTTTGCTGTGGTACATCGCGGCATCGGCGCCTTCGAGCAGCGCGCTGGCGCTCGCGCCGTCGGCGGGATACGCGGCGACGCCGATCGATGCGGTGATCGTGACCGCGTGGGTCGCGTCCGGCGGACGCAGGTGCGCGACGTCGAGCGCGGCGATGCGTGCCCGCAGCACCTCGGCGCGTTCGACCGCGTCGGCTTTGCCGGTCTGCGTGAAGACCAGACAGAACTCATCGCCGCCGTTGCGCGCGATCAGATCGGCGTCCCAGCAGGCCGCACCGCGCAACACGCCCGCGACCTCGCGCAGCAGCGCGTCGCCGGCGGCGTGGCCGTAGCAATCGTTCCACACTTTGAAGCGATCGGTGTCGACGAACAGCACGCCGAGTTGGGTGACCGGCATGGCGTGCCGCGCAGCGTCGACCAGCGCGCCCAGTCGTTGCCGGAACGCGCGCGGACCCAACAGACCGGTCAACCCGTCGAATTCGGCGCGGTGGCGGTCGACGGCACGGTCGAGCGCGATCAGATAGGCCGGCGAGGCGTGGTCGGCGAGTGCGGCGATGCGATCGACGGCGTCGAGCGCCAGCGGTGCGCGCGTCGTCGCGACCAGCACGCACGCCCGGCCACCGTCGAGCGCGAGCGGCACCGCGACCGCTGCCACGTCGGCGGGGTGCAGCGGCACGATCCCGGCGTCGGCGAGCGTGACGCGGTGGCCGGCCGCCAGCGCGCGGGCCGGCAGCGCGGTCGGATCGTCGAGCGCGCACGCTGTGCCCGCGAAGTACGCGGTCCGCGCGCCGTCGGCGAAGACGCAGCGCAGCGCGCCCTCGCGCGCGTCGTAGAGCAGCACGGCGTCGACCGCCGGGACGAGCCGTCGGACGGCGCTGCCGATTTCCGCGCGCACGTCCTCGATGCGACTGCGCGCGGCGTCGGCGAGCCGCCGCGAGGATTCGACGAAACTACTTTCCCGTTCACGCGCCAAGCGCAGTGCGAGCCGGTCGGTGCGTGCCACGACGCGGGTACGCAGCGCGACCGCGAGACCGCCTAGGCCCGTGAGGACGCCGGCAACGCAGGCGGCGGCGAGCGCCGCGATCGGCGTCATGCGGCGGGTGGTGCCCGCCGCGGCCGGTGCGCAGTTACGGAATCAGCGCGCGGAGCTTCTCCGGCTCGGTGACGACGACGTGCGCCGTTCGCATGTCGACCAGCCGATCGTCCCAGAACCGGTTCAACGTCCGGTTGACCGTCTCGCGGGTCGTGCCGATCATGTTCGCCATCTCCTGATTGGTCAGGCGTAACGTGATCCGCGTCCCATTTTCGACGTGCTCACCGAACTGCTCGCTCAAGTTCAAGAGCAGGGAGGCGAGCCGCGCGCGGATGTCCTGCGAGGTCGTGGCGGCGATCAGTGCGTTGGCAGCCCGCAGCCGCTCGGAGAGTTCGATCACCAGCAGCTTCCCGATCTGCGGATTGCGGTCGATCAGGCCCAGGAAATCGTCGCGGCGGACGGCGCCGACCTCGACGTCGGTCAGCGTCTTGATCGACGCCGAGCGCAGCGATGAGTCGAACATCGACATCTCGCCGAAGAAATCGCCTTCCTTGAGGATCGAGAGAATCGTCTCGCGCCCGTCCGGACCGACCCGGCAGACCGCGACCGAACCGGCGGCGATCACGAAGAAGGTGTCGCCCGGCTCGCCTTCGCGCACGACGAACTGGTGCTTGGGATACCGCCGCTCGGCGACGGTGGCCAGCACCTGCCCCAACTGCTCGTCGGTGAAATCCCGGAAGAGCGGGATCCGACGAAGGGTGGCGAGGTCGATCATTACGCGTCCATTTGGAGAATGTACGCGGTGCGCCCTTTCCGGGTGCTCGGCTGCAGGTGCGGCTACTTGACCTTGACGCGGAAGCAGATCGTCCCTTGGGAGGTCCCGGTGGCGCCGCTCGGTACGACCTTGCCGGTCGTGCCGCCGATGGTCACGGTGAACGTCTTCGACCCGGCGGTTGCGGTGGTGAACGTCGAGCCGGTGGTCGTGTCGCCATACGAGGTGCCCGAACAGGTCGCACCTGCCACCAACGCTTCGTTGAGGCCGTTCGAGTTCACGCCCCACGTCGTCGTGCCGTTCTCGGTAATGGTGAACGAACCGGCGGTCGTGGTCGGATACGCGCCGGTCACCGTCGTCTCGCTAGAGGCACCGGCCATGACGTCGCGATAGTCGATCGTGTAGAGCAGGATGCCACCCGGGCAGACCGTGCCGGCGGGCGGGCTCCCACTGCAACCGCTGCTCTGAATCGTCTCGGTCTTGGTCAGGACGATATAGCCGGGATAGAGTTCGTTGTGCGTATAGTTGATGTTCGCCCCGTCGATCGCCGCGATGACGGCATC
>JBEKAU010000280.1:0-4566 GCA_050015755.1 Vulcanimicrobiaceae bacterium
GTGCAGCTCCTTGGGCTGCGCGCCGGCGATAGCGGGGCCGACGAGCCCAGCGCAGAGGGCCAGCGCGAGCGATGCGCGGACGAGACGGTGCATGCGGTTCCTTTCCGAGATCATGAGGTGACGGAGAGATCGCGATCGGCGACGGCCGTGCGCCACGGCACGGCCACTCGCTCGAGGATCTCGAGCGCGGCGAAGAGGACGATACCGATCAGCGACATCGCGATCAGACCGGCGAAGAGCAGCGGCGTGTCGAGGTTGCCGTTGGAACTCTCGACGAGATACCCCAGCCCGGCATTCGCGCCCACGAACTCGCCGACGACGGCGCCGACCACCGCGAACGTGACGGCGACTTTGAGGCCGGCGAAGATCTGCGGCAGCGCGGCCGGAAAGCGGATCTTGACGAACGAGTCCCACGGCGTCGCGCCCATCGTCGCAGCCAAGTCGAGCAGCTCGGGATCGACCGAACGCAGACCGGCGACGCTCGAGATGACGACCGGGAAGAACGCGAGCAGCACTGCGACGAGCACTTTGGGTGCGAGCCCGAAGCCGAGCCACACGACGAACAACGGCGCGATGGCGATCTTCGGGACGACCTGCGCGGCGAGCAGCAGTGGGTAGAGCGTGCGCTCGACGCCGCGCGAGTAGACGATCGCGACCGAGAACGCGAGCCCGACGACGACCGAGATCACGAAGCCCAGCACCGTCTCACCCAGCGTGATCCCCGAGGCTCGCAACAACAGCCCCGCATCCTTGTGGAATTCCTCGAGCACGGCGCCCGGTGAGGGGATCAGGTACGGCTTGATCCAGCCGTTGGCGGTGACCACCCACCACGCGATCAGGCAGAGGACCAGGAACAGCGCCGGACGCCACCAGGCGTCGACCGCATCGAGTAACCGAGCAGTCGGTGATTCGCGTCCCGTGATCGAGTTCGTGAAAGCGTTTGCAGCCACTATCGGCGGCAATATCGACGCCGAAAATGCGATTTCCTACCGAGCCGGCAGGGTTGAGCGAAAGCGCTTTCAAATCTCGGGCACCCATGTCGGCCCGCCTCCGTGACGTCGCACTTCGCGCCGGCGTCTCCGTCGCGACCGCCTCCCGCGTGATCTCCGGGCGCGACGAAGGCGTCCACCCCGCACGCCGTCAGGCCGTCCTGCAAGCAGCCCAAGAGCTGCACTACGTCCCCAACGCCCACGCCCAAGCGCTGGCCCGCGCCGGGACCGCACAGATCGGCGCGATCCTCCACGACGTCAGCGACCCGTACTTCTCGGAAATCGTGCGCGGACTCCAGCGCGCCGCCGCCGACGCCGACCGGCTCGTCACCGTCTGCAATAGCTACCGCGATCCGGAGCGCGAGCTCGCCTACGTCGGCCTTTTGCGCTCGCTGCGCGTCGACGCGCTGATCCTGACCGGTTCGGGGCTCGACGACCGCTCGTACAGCCAACGGCTCGCAGCGCAGATCGATGCGTTCGCGTCGACCGGCGGCCGACCGGTGTTCATCGGCCGCCATCACGTCGTCGGCGACGCGGTGCTGCCGGACAACGTCGGCGGCGCACGCGCGCTCGCGCACGCGCTGGTTGCGCTCGGACACCGCCGCTTCGCGGTCATCAGCGGACCCGCGCTGCTCACCACGACGCGCGATCGGCTCGATGGCTTCGCCGCCGGGCTCGCCGAGCACGATCTCGCCCTCGACGAACGCGCGATCGTTCCCGGCGACTTCTCGCGCGAGAGCGGGATGAGCGCGATGCGCACGCTGCTCGACGCCGGCGCCGATGCGCGCGCGACCTGCGTCGTCGCGCTCAACGACGCGATGGCGCTCGGCGCGCTGCGCGTCCTGCGCGAGCGCGGGATCGCCGTGCCCGACGCTCTCTCGCTGGTCGGCTTCGACGACATTCCCGGCGCCCTCGACGCCTCACCGACCCTTTCCACCGTGCGCATCCCGCTGGTCGAGATCGGCGTGCTCGCCGTCCAGCTCGCCCTCGCCCCCGCGGCCGGCGAGTTGCGCGTCCGTCATGTGCCCGCCGACGTCGTGCTGCGCGAAAGCACCGCCCCTCCGAAGGAACGATGAACGACCTCACGATCGCCCACGTCGAGACCCTCCCCGTCGCGCTGCCGACGCTGGCCGACTTCGCGGTCAGCGGCGGCAGCGTCGCGCGCGCGGGCGCACCGTCGGTGCGTGTGCTCGCCAAAGTCACCGGTTCCGACGGCACCGTCGGCTGGGGTGAGGCAACGCCGATCCCGTCCTGGACCTACGAGACGCTCGAGTCGATCGCAACCACGATCGCGCGCTACCTCGCACCGGTCGCGATCGGGATTCCGGTGTGGGATCTCGACCGGCTCACCCGCGCGTTCGATCGCGCGATCAATCGCGGCTTCTCGATCGGCGCGCCGCTCGCGAAGGCGGCCGTCGACGTCGCCGTCCACGATCTGCTCGGCCACGCGCTGGGACTGCCGGTCACCGCCTTGCTCGGCGGGCGCCGCTGCGAGCGTATCGCGCTGGGCTGGATCGTCTCCACCGAAGGTGCCGGCGGCGCTGATGCGTCGGTCGCCGAGGGCCGGGCGCGCGGCTACCGCGCGTTCAAGGTGAAGATCGGTCTGCACGGCGAGCGCGACGACGTGCGCACCGTCGAGCGCGTGCGCGCCGCCGCCGGTGACGACGCGTTCCTGTGGGTCGACGCCAACCAAGGCTACGCCGTCGATCAGGCGCTGCGAGTCGCGCACGCGTTGCATCGCCTGGGCGTCGCGGCGTTCGAACAACCACTGCCGGCCAACGACATCGACGGCCTGCGGCGGCTGCGCGACCGTTCGCCGGTCCCGATCGCGCTCGACGAATCGCTACGGCATCCGAGCGATCTGGCCACGTTCGTCAAGCTCGGCGCGGTCGACGTCGCGATCGCGAAAGTGCAGCGCAGCGGCGGCCTCACGCTCTCGCGACGCCTGTGCCAATACGCCGAAGACTCCGGCGTACGCCTGATGGGCTCGGGGCTGACCGACTCCGACGTCGGCCTGGCCGCCTCGCTGCACCTCTTCTCGGCGTTCGGGATCACCACGCCGGTCGACCTCAACGGCCGCCAATTCATCGCCAGCCCCTACGCCGGCACGACGGTCGCGATCGAAGACGGCTGGGCGCTGGTGCCGGCCGGTCCAGGTCTGGGCGTCGACGTCGACGAGGAGTGGGTGCGCGCGCACCGGGTGTCGTTCCCAGGCATGTAAGGGGCAGAACACCTGCAGCGGTGAAGCGCCGCGCATGACGCATCGCTCTCGCCTCGCTCTTCTTCTCGCGTGCATGCTCGCGGGCGTCATGCCGGGGACCGCGCTCGCCGCGCCGTTGCCGTTCCCGCAGATCGACGCCGCACTCGGCGCCGTCCATCAGTTCTCGCAGGTCGCGATCTCGCCCGACGGCCGGCGCATCGCCTCGGTCGAGAACGACGGCGGCGCAGCCTCGCACATCGCACTGGCGTGGGTCGCACACCCGACGACGACCCGGCGGATCAGCGCGTGCAGGAGCGGCGGCTGCGACGAGGGCGATCTCGCCTGGTCGCCCGACGGCACGCGCATCGCCTTCGTCACCACCGATGCGAAGGGACAAGGCCAGCTCGCCCTCGCCGACGTCGCGACGCTGCACGCGCACGTGCTCACCCACCTGCGCGGACCGCTCTCGACGCCGCGCTGGTCACCGGACGGGACGCGCATCGCGTTTCTGTACTCACCGGGCGCGCCGAAGACGCCGAGTCCGCTGAACCCGTCGACGCCCGATGCCGGCGTCGTCGGCGCGACGATCTACGAGCAGCGGCTTGCGGTCGTGCCGGCTGCCGGCGGGGCAGTGCGGCTGCTCGGGCCGGCCAACCTCAACGTCTACGAGTACGACTGGTCGCCGGACGGAACGCGCTTCGCGGCCAGCGCCGCGCACGGCGACGGCGATGCCAACTGGTGGATCGCCGACCTCTACACCGTCGACGCGCACAGCGGCGCGATCGCGAAGATCCATCACCCAGCGCTGCAGATTGCCTCGCCGCGCTGGAACGGCGATGGAACGCGCATCGCGTACATCGGCGGGATCATGAGCGACGAGGCGATCACCGGCGGCGACGTCGAGGTCGTCTCTGCGGACGGCGGGACGGCGACCGACGTGACGCCCGGACTCGCGGCGTCGGTCACGACGATCGCATGGAACGGCTCGCGCGACCATGTCCTGGCAACGGAACTGGCGGGCGGCCGCAACGCGATCGCGTCGATCGACGCGAACGCGCACACGCAGCGCGTCATCTGGTCGGGCGAGCAGCAACTCTACGCAACGGGGTTCGCGGGCTTGGCGCCGGGCGATGTCGGCGTCTCGGTCTCGCGCGACGGCCGAATCGCGGCGACGATCACGCAGTCGATCACCGCGCCGCCGGAGATCGCCGTCGGTCCGCTGGCGCACCTGCGCCGGGTCACGCACGCCAACGCCGGCCTGCCGCACACGACCGGCGCAGCACGCAGCATCACCTGGACCAGCGACGGCCACACGGTGCAGGGCTGGCTGATCTACCCGCGCGATTTCCAGGCCGGCCGGCAGTACCCGCTGGTGAC
>JBEKAU010000281.1:0-4556 GCA_050015755.1 Vulcanimicrobiaceae bacterium
TGCGCGGGATCGTATTGCATGATCCAACGGACCGGGGGGACGTAGGCGGCGTTATACTCGACCACGACCACGCGGGGGCGATAGGCGCGAAGCGCTCGCCAGAGCCACCAGTCGTTCCCGTCGACATCGATCGAGAGCAGGTCGAACGTCGTGGGGACCCCGGCTGCCGCGAAAAGACCCGCAATGTTTTCGGCGGTGATCATCGCTTGGACGCAGCGAACGTCTTCGCGCACCGCATAGCGTTGCCGTAGACCCTCATAGAGCGAGGACGCGCCCTCGATGTAGAGGCCGTGCCAGTGATACGTGCCGGCCAGGGCGGCGGTGTTACACTCGGACCCGTCGCCGACGCCGAATTCGACGAAGAAGCGATCGCCCTGGCCCAACCGGAAGAAGAGCTCCTTGAGGATGCCGCCTTCGCCGTTCTGCGATCCGATCCGGAGATCGAAGGGTGCCAGCTGGTCGCCTGTGCCGGCACGGACCTGACCCCGGTTGCGAATCCGCTGGAGCACGGTGTCGACCGCAGGCGAGGTGCTCACCGCTCGGAGCAGTTGTATGAGCCTGCTCTGCCATCCGTGCAGCGCGATCACCGAACGGCGATCGATGGTCGGTTCGTCCATCGGCGCTCCTTCCAAGACGCGGATGCGGCTTCGAACGGCACGATGCGGTCCCCTCGTGCGTTGCTCGAGGTGAAGGCGCGTTTCAGAAACATGGCAAAGACGGGCGTCGAGTGAGACCGACCGAGTTCTACGACAAGTACATTTGGAGCTCTGACGACCAACCCGAGGAGGATCGTCTGCGTCGCGTCGTCCGCTATATTCCGGCAGCGACGCGCGATTTGCTCGACATCGGCACCGGTCGCGGTCGTAACCTGCGCTACTTCGCCAAGGCGGTTCCGGAAGCGCATCTGTGTGGAACCGACGTTGCGCCTTCGGTCGTCGATGCTCTGGCGTCGATCGGCTTCGAAGGAAAGGCTTGCGACGCGAGTCAGCACGTCGACTACCCGGATGCTGCGTTCGACGTCGTCGTCGCCGGCGAGGTGATCGAACACGTCGTCGACACGGACACCATGGTTCGTGAGTTTGCGCGCGTGTTGCGCCCGGGCGGAACGCTCATCCTGACCACGCCGAACCTGGCCTACCTGCCGAACCGCTTGCTGCTGTTGGCCGGCATCCAGCCCCTGTTCACCGAGACCTCGCTCGTCAAGAACCTTGGCCGGCGCTCGACGTTGCTCGGACAGGGCAATCCGGTCCAAGGCCACCTGCGTATCTTCACGCTTGCGGCCGCCCGCGAACTGTTGGAAATGCACGGCTTCCAAGTGATCGCGACCGAGGGATATCGCTGGCGCGAGAGCGGCGTGATCGGTGCAGTCGACGCGGTGCTGCAGCGGGTGCCATCGTTTGCGGCGGGCTTCATCCTCGTTGCACGAACGACCTAACGGGGTGCGCGACGTGCCGCGCGTCGAGGCGTTTCTGCTGGGCACCGCGACTCCCGGCGGGATGTCGGGGGGCGATCGCCACGCGCTCGAAGTCCTCGACGCGTGGGGGCGAAGCGGACGCGCGTCGGTCACGCTGTACGTCGCGCCGGGTGGAGCGGAGACCGTGCAGCGGTTCGAGTACAGCGTGGCGACGCACGTGCTGCCCGAGGCGCGCGGACTCCCACTCTACGCGGCCTACCTCCTGCGTCTCTCGCGCGCGCTGCGCGCGCCGCGGCGAGGGTCGCCGCCAGCCGTCGTCTACGCGACCTCGGCGTACTTCTACGACGCGCTGCCCGCGTGGGCGTCGGCCCGTCGCGCACGCGCGTTGCTGGTGGTCGCGCTGTTCCACGTCATCCCCGTGCCATGGCGACGGCAAGGCTTCGTGTTGACGAACCTGGCGGCGTGGTTAGAACAGCGGCTTATGATCGCGCTCGTCGTCCGGCGCGCCGGCCTTGTCGTGGTCGACAATCCGGAAGTTCGCGCCGACTTGGTGCGGCTGGGCGTTCGCACCGATCGCATCGTCGTCTCGTCGATGGGCGTGCGGCGCGTCGAGCCTTGCGGCACCTTCACCCCCGTCGATGCGACGTACGTCGGACGGCTGACGGAGCAAAAGGGCCTGCGTACGCTGATACGTGCGTGGCGCAGCGTCGTCGACGTGCTGCCGACGGCGCAACTGCGGCTGATCGGGCAGATCGATCGCGCATTTCCGATCCGCCGCCTCCTCGAGGATGAAAGGCTCGCGGCCAACGTCGAGATCCTCGAAGGACTCTCCGATGGCGAAGTCGTCGCGGCGCTGCAGTCGACGCGTGCGTTCGTCACCGCGAGCGAAGAAGAAGGCTACGGTCTCTCGGTCCTCGAGGCGCTCGCGGCCGGCATCCCCGTGGTGGCGTTCGATCTCCCCGCCTTCCGCTTCGCGTTTCCGCGCGGGCGCATCGTGGCACGATCGGGCGCCGACGGACTCGGTGAGACTCTGCGATCGGTGCTGACCGACGAGGAATGTCTTGCGGCCGCGCGAGCCGAGGTCGCGGCGGTTGCGATCCCGCGCTGGGATGACGTCGCGGACGAGATCTGGGAGCGCTTGGCGTGAGCGTGTTTCCGCGCACCTGGGCGGCACGGCTCTTTCTGCTGGTGCTGCTGCCGGCGTTCGTGACCGCGTCCTTCGGGACGTCGCTGGTCATCGGTGACGCGCAGGCGGAGTTGCACATCGATCCGCAGCGCTTCCTCGAGCGCATCGTGTGGGCGTGGAATCCCGACTTTCTCTACGGCACGCACACCGGTTTCAGTCACGTCTACAACACCCCGTACACCTGGCTCTATGTCGGGCTGGCGTGGCTGCACGTGCCGGCGTTCGTCAGTCAGCTCGCCGTGATGTTCCTAGTGTATCTGACGGTCGGGTGGGGCATGTACGTCGGGCTCGGATTGCTGGCGCCGCGGCTGGCGGAGGGAGCGAAGCTGGCTGGCTGCGCCGCGTTCGCGTGCACGATGTACGTCGCGTTCAACTCGAACGGCAGCACGCCGATGCTCCTCGCGTACGCGGCGATCCCGCTCTTCGTCGGCGTGACGGTCGCAGTGAGCCGCGGCACGCTCACGCCGCTGCGCGGCGGCCTCGCGATCGGCCTGATCGTGCTGGTCAGCGGGGGCTTCAATCCGCCGCTGATCGCCATCAACCTGGTCTGTGCCGCGATCGCCGCGGTGGTGTGGCTGGCGATGGTGGGGCAGCGGGCGCGCACGCTGCGGCGCCTGCTCGCGTACGCGGGCGTCAGCGTGCTCGCGGTCGTCTTGTTCAACGCCTACTGGATCGTGCCGTTCTTGGACTATATGCGGCACGCGTGGATCGGCGGCGTGCTGGACGAGTCGGCTGCGATGCACAACGCCGACACGACCTACGTCAACGTTTTGCGCGGCCTAGGGCAGTGGAGCATTTTCCAGAACGGTCCGAACGGAGCGTGGTACGCGTGGGCGCCCTGGTACGCGAGCGGACCGTTCGCCGTGGCGCTGTGGCTGGTGCCGCTCGTGGGGGCGCTCGGACTCGTCCGCCGTCGGCTGCGCCCGGCCGCATTGGTCGCGCTCCTCGTCGTCTTGGTGAGCGTACCGATGGTCACCGGCTACTACACCGGGAACGTGCTCGCGCGGGCGACGGCAGCCGTGTACGACCTGGCCTATCGATTCGTTCCGCTTTTCCAGATGTTCCGCAGCGTCTACAAATGGGTCGGGCCGGTCGAGTTCGGCTTTGGGGCGCTGTACGCGTTTGCGGTTGGATCGGCGCTGGCGTTTGTGCGAGCCCGAGCCGGCCGGGCAGGCCACTTCGGGCTGCTCACGCTCGCCGCGTTCTGTGTCGCGCCGATGATCATCTACCTCCCGGTCGTCTTCGCCAAGGCGAACGGTTTGGCACCGCCGCTGCCGGCGTGGATCGAGGCCGAACGCTCGGTGCGGGTTCCCGACGACGGACGCGTCGCGTTGCTGCCCGGTCAATATCTCGAACAGTACTTGTGGGGCAATCCGACCTACTACCTCGAGGACTCGACGTTTCCGCAGTCGCTCCTGTTCGGGTACCTCGGCAGTGCGCCCAATGAGGTCGCCGACCAATGGATGCGGCGAGCGTATCGCGACTTTCGTGCCGGCGAGCCGAACGCGCGGGCCGACTTTGAGTTCCTGGGCACCCGGTTGCTCGTCGACCGGCAAGACTTCCTCGATCCGATCGATTTCGCGTTCGTCGACCAGGCGCTGCAAACGGACGCCTCGACACCGTCCGTGTTGCTGCACCGGCTGGGGCTGAAGCCGGGTGCGGTCGATGGCGCCAACGTCTTCTACCCGCTCCCGAGCGCGCTGCCGCGCGTCTACGTCGCTGCGCGCGCGACGGTCTTTCCCGGCCTGCCTGCGGCGCTGATCAACACCTCCGCGGCGGACGCCGTGCTGCACGGGCGTACCTACGTCGCCGTCGACGATGTCGCTACGCTGCGCGACCACAGCGCGTTCGCGACGCTCACCGCGCCGAGCGGCGCTTCGTTCGCGAGCGAGGCGCGCGACACGCTCGCGTCGCGCGCGAGCCGCGTCGAGATCCAGAGCCCGAGCGCGACCTTCT
>JBEKAU010000282.1:0-4548 GCA_050015755.1 Vulcanimicrobiaceae bacterium
CTCGCAGCAACTCTACTGCCCGTGCCACCAATCGGTCTTCGACGCGCGCGACGGCGCGAAGCGGCTCTCGGGCCCCGCGCCGCGCGCACTGCCGCAGTTGCCGCTGCAGACGGACGGCAGCGGCTATCTGGTGGCCGACGGCGACTTCGACGGGCCGGTCGGGCCCGACACGTGGTGGCGCACGGTATGATCGTCCGCCGCACCGCCCGCTTCTTCGACGACCGGTTCGGCTCGAACGCAGGCGTGCGATTCCTGCTGAGCAAGGTCTATCCCGACCACTGGTCGTTCTACCTGGGCGAGTTCGCGCTCTACGCCTTCATCCTGCTGGTCGGGACCGGCATCTGGCTGACGTTCGTCTACGACTCGGCACCGGATCGCGCGTTCGCCTCGGTCGACGCGCTCTCGCGCGCGACGCCGATCGGGTACCTCGTGCGGCAGGTGCACCACTGGAGCGCCGACTTCTTCGTCGCGGCGATCGTCGTCCACATGGGGCGCATCTTCTTCACCGCGGCGTACCGTGCGCCGCGCGAGATCAACTACGTCGTCGGGTTGACGATGCTCGTCCTCGCCTCGCTGACCGGGTTCACCGGCTACTCGCTGCCGAACGATTCGCTCTCCGGCACCGGGCTGCGCATCGCCGACAGCGTGACCGAGTCGGTGCCGTTCGTCGGCGGCTGGGTCGCGTCGGTCTTCAACGGCGGTGCGTATCCCGGACCACAGTTGTTCTCGCACCTCTACACCGCGCACGTCTACTTCTTGCCGGTCACGATCGCGGCGCTGCTCTCGCTGCACCTGGGGATGCTGATCTACCAGAAGCACACCCAGTTCGTGCGCGACCCGCAGCACGTCGTCGGTCGGCGCTTCTGGCCCGACTACGCACTGCGCACGCTGGCGGCGTTCGCGGCCACGATCGCCGTGATCCTCATCCTCGCGGCGACCGTCGAGATCAACCCGATCGCGCACTACGGCCCCTATCACGACTGGACGGTGCCGAACCCGGCGACGCCCGATTGGTACGCGGCGTTGCTCGACGGCGGCTTGCGGCTCGGTCCGGCCAGCGAGCTGCTGATCTTCGGGCACCCGATCCCGCCGATCTTCTGGCCGGGCGTCGTGCTGCCGTCGCTCGCCTTCGGGTTTCTCTACGCGTGGCCGTGGATCGATCGCTGGTGGACGCGCGATGAAGTGGCCTGGCACGACGTGCTCGTTCCCGCGAGTTTGGCGCCGCACCGTATCGGCGTGGGCGTGACGTGGCTCGCCGCCGCCGTCGTGCTGACGCTCGCGGCCAGCGACGATCAGCAAGCGATGGCGCTGCACCTCCCGATCGTCACGGTCGTGTGGTTCTACCGCATCCTCTTCCCGCTGGGCAGCCTGGGTGCCGGGGTGGTGGCGGCGCTGATCGCCCGCGAGCTCGCGGCGCGCCGCGTGCGCTTCGGCATGCAACGCGAACGCGTCGTCGCACTGGTGCGCAACGCGCAGGGCGGCTTCGACGAACAGGAGCCGGAGCCCACGTGACGGTCATCGTCCTGCTCGTGCTCGTCGGGGCGTGCTACGCGTTCGGGGTGGCACGCGCACGAGCGCGCGCCCGGCGCATCCCGCTCGCGGCCCAGCTCTCCTTCTACGGCGGGCTCGTCGTCATCGGCGGCGCGCTCGTGGGGCCGATGGACGATCTGGCAGACGCGTCGTTCACCTGGCACATGGTCGAGCATCTGCTGCTGATGGGGTTGGGGGCGCCGTTGCTCGTGCTGGGCGCGCCATTGCGCGTCGCGCTCGCGTCGCTCCCGCCTCGCCCCGCCAGTACGCTGGCGCGCGTCCTGCGCAGCGCTCCGATCGGTTGGCTGACGAATCCGATGGTGGCGCTGGTGCTCTTCCTCGCGGTGATGTACGGGACGCACTTCTCGCCGTTCTACGAAGCGTCGCTCGAGAACGCGGCCGTCCACGCCGCCGAGCACGCGCTCTATCTGAGTGCAGCGTTCCTCTTCTGGACCGCCATCCTCGCCGTTGCACCGGCGCCCCACGCGGCCACCCATCCGCTGCGCATCCTCACGTTGATTCTCGCCATGCCGACGACCGGATTCCTCGGCTTCGCCTTCTACGTCGCGCGGCATCCGCTCTATGCGCACTACGCCGCCATGCCGGGGGCGCTCGCCGACCAGCGCGACGCGGGTACCGTGATGTGGCTCGGTGGCGGGCTCCCCCTGTTCGTCGCGCTCTTGTGGTGCGGGGCCGACTGGGGCGCGCGCGAACGGCGGTTGGCGACGTGATCGTGCTGCTCGCGGCCGCCGCGCTCGCCTATCAGCAGCACTGCGCCTCGTGCCACGGCATCGATCTGCGCGGCACCGCGAGCGGACCCTCGCTGTACGGCGTCGGCCCCGCGGCGGTCGACTTCATGCTCCAAACGGGTCGCATGCCGGCCGCCGTCACGAACGTCGAAATCGGGCACCTCCGGCCACGGCTCTCGGCGCAGACGATCGCGCAGATCGAAGCCTACGTCGCGTCCGCGGCGCCCGGCGGCCCGGCGATCCCGCAGGTCACCGTCGGCAACGCCGTGCACGGGCGCGCGCTCTTCGAGCAGAACTGCGAGCATTGCCACGGCGTCGATGCCGGCGGCGCGCCGATCGGCGGCGCATCCTGGGCGCCTTCCTTGCACGACACGAGCATCGTCCAAGTCGCGGAGGCGATCCGCGTCGGCCCCGACGAGATGCCGCCGTTCAGCACCGCGCAGCTGAGCGATCAGGACGTCGACGACGTCGCGGCCTATGTCTACGAGCTAGCCGACGAGGCGAACACCGCGCAGCTCCCGGCGGGGACCAGCGGCCCCGTGCCCGAGGGGCTGGTCGGTTGGCTTGCCGTCGCGGCGCTTTCGGCGCTCGCGTTCGCCTTCTCGCGCGAGGGCCGTAAGCGCCCGTAAGCGCGCGGACAGTGGCGGGTGCGAGGATGCCTGCGATGGATGCCACCTTTCGCGTCGCGGTCGTGGGCAGTGGGAGCGCCGCGGCTGCGTTCGCCGACGCCCTGCGCGCCTTGCCCCTTCGCACGACGCTCGTCGATCCTGCCGACGCCGCCTTCGTGCGCGCCGACGTCGTGGTGCTCGCGACCGGCTCGTTCGCGCTCCCCGATGAAGGTCTGATCGCCGCCGCCGCGCGTAACGTCCCCTCGGTCGCGTGGGTCGTGCGCCGGCTCGACGAGGCCGTCCCCGAGGCCGTGCTGGTGATCGCCTCGCCGCCGGTCGCGCTGACGACGCGCATTGCGATCGACGTTTCGACCCGAGAGGGCGCGCGCATCATCGGCGTCTCCAGCGACGTGCCGACCCAGGCGGCGAGCGTCGCCGCGGTCGTCGCGTCGATCGTCGCCGACGACGACGCCGTCCACGACGTCTGCGCCGGTGCG
The DNA here is from genome assembly GCA_050015755.1 of Vulcanimicrobiaceae bacterium. Classification (GTDB taxonomy): domain Bacteria; phylum Vulcanimicrobiota; class Vulcanimicrobiia; order Vulcanimicrobiales; family Vulcanimicrobiaceae; genus Vulcanimicrobium. The sequence continues at coordinate 3,385 of JBEKAU010000282.1, forward strand.
CCACGTGCCTACGGCGTCGGCGACGTGGTGCTCGCGCTGCCGTGCCGGATCGGGCGCCGCGGCATCCAGGAACGGCTCGTCGTCGCGCGCGATCCCCAAGCGCAACTCGGCCTCGCCGTCACCGCCGCGACGCTCCGCGCCGCGTACGACACGCTCGTCGGTGGCGCCGCTGTCGGCTGATCGTTAGGGGATCAGCGAGGTGCTGAACTCGGTGTCGGACGCGACGGCCACATCGGAGCGGAACCAGACCCCGCCGTCGGCCTTCCGCGTCATGGTGATCGCCACTTTGTGGTCGACCGGAGTTTTGACCGGAAGGGCGATGATCTGGGCGTCGATCACGTCGTAGCGACCGCGCGGGACGACGACGTCGCCGCGGAAATCGTCGAACGTCGTGGTGGCCCCGGGTTCGATGACGATGTGGTCACCCTTGCGTCCCCCGACGGCCGCGTCGCGCAGCTCGCCGAACGCGCGCACCAGCGTGCGCGAGACGACGGGCAGCGCATACGCCTCATCGACGGTCCGCGGGTTGTCGTTGTTGCGTTTGGTCGGTCGCGGTCCGTACCGGACCCCGTACAGGTTCCAACCGTCGGCAGCGAGGTCGATCTCCGTCTGACCGGCGTTGTGCCACGAGAGCGTCACGCGCAGCACCTCGCGCTTGGCGTCGTGGCCCACGCGCTGCACCAGGATGACGGGTTCGAGCGCGGCCGGCTCGCTGGCCGGCTTGATCCGCTCCTGGTAGACGAAGGTGTAGAACGCCCACAGTCCTGCGGCGACGATCGCGACGGCCTCGACGACGTGACGGAACGTCGTCCACGGATCCTCGACGATCCGGATCGCGCGCGGTGGACGTTCGCCTTCACTCATCGGGCGAGGGCGATGCTCAGCGCGCCGAGCAGTTTGCCGCGCAGCGGGACGTGCGCGCGGCGGCCGAAGACGTCGTACCCGTTGGCCTCGATGCGGTCGAGGATGGCGCGATAGAGCGAGAGCGCGACCCCGACGGTAAACCGCGAGCCCGGCTCGAGCATCGCGATCCCCGGCTCGGCCTGCGCGTAGAGCTCGCGCACACGCGCGATCTCGAACCGCATCAGCGCCACGAACCGTTCGTCGAGCGCGGTCCGGGCAAGGATCGCCTCCTCGGAGCAGCCGAAGCGCCGAACGTCGTCG
>JBEKAU010000283.1:0-4544 GCA_050015755.1 Vulcanimicrobiaceae bacterium
CTGGTTGCGCAGCTTGGCGACCAGCGGCTGAACCTTCTGCATCTCCGCCGTCGAGCGGAACTGCATGACCGTGAACGGCCACACCGCGAGGCGCACGACCAGCCCCAGCACGACCAAGGACCACCCGTAGGAAGGCACCACCATGTGGATGCCGGTCAACACATCGCTCAGCGCGTGGACCAGCGGGTCGAAGATGTTCGCGAACACGGGAGTCAGGGGGCCTTTCGCAGGGGAACCGGGTCGAAGCCGCCCGGGGACCAGGGGCCGCAGCGGAGCAGCCGGCGCAGGGCCATCGTACCTCCCCGCGCGACGCCGTGTTTCTCGATCGCCTCATGCGCGTACTCCGAACAGGTCGGTGCGAAACGGCACGCAGGCGGCAGCACGGGTGAGACCAGGACCTTGTAGAAGCGAAGCGCCGCCAGCACGGCCGTCCGCATCAGGCGGCGACCCCGAGAACGCGCGCGACCTCACTCTGCAAGGTCGGGAACGAGAGTTCGCCGGCCCCGGGCCGAGCGATGACGACGATGTCACGCCACGGCGGCGCGCCGAGCGGGTAGTGATCGAGGATCGCTTTGAGCCGGCGCCGGAGCCGATTGCGTACGACAGCTCCACCGACGGTCCCGGCAACCGTGATCCCGACCCGAGTGCGGCCCCGCCCTTCGGCGAGGAACCAGGTCATGAACGGGCCAGCAAACCGCCTCCCGCGGCGGGTGACGCGGCTGAAGTCGCCTCGGCGCCGAAGGGAGTCGTAGGCCCGCACGGGATCACGCCGAGAGGCGGTGACGCCCCTTCTTACGGCGCGCGGCGAGAACGCGGCGGCCGTTCTTCGTCTGCATGCGGGCGAGGAAGCCATGAACGCGCTTCCGGCGCCGATTGTGCGGCTGATAGGTCCGCTTCACGGAACGAGTACTCCTAGGCTGGGATCGGACGTGCCGGCCCCGTCAAGTGCGACACGCTAGTATACGGGCCGGAGACCCCGAGCGTCAAGGAAAGCCGGAGATGTGCGAATCGTTCCTGTTTTGTCCACAACTGTGGACAGGCCTGGGGATAGAATCGGTCGCCTCCGGCCGGCGGAGCCCTGCACGACGCGGTTTCTCGCCACTCTCGGGGGGCGAAGAGAGCCGTGGATACGTCGTCCCGACCTCGGCGCGACGGGACCGAGTCACCTGTGGATAAGTGGAGAAGTCCGGGGGAAAACCGCGCAGGAAGACCCCCCCGCCGGGCCAATGCCCATCGCTCATTCTCCCCCGGCGTGTTTGCTCGCTGGGCGGATCATACAGTGGACGGGAACGGTTATGAACCAGACCAGCACCGCGGTGCCGCAAGATCTGTGGACCGCAGCGCTCGAGCGGCTCGAGCCTCGGTACAACAAGCCGGTTTTCGAGATGTGGCTCAAGCCGATGCGGCTGGTCGACTTGACGCCGTCTGAGATCGTGCTGGCCGTCCAGACGACCTTCGCACGCGACTGGGTCGAAAACCGGCTCAAGTCCGACATCACGGCCGTCCTGCACGAGCTGCTGGGCGCGGAGATCGCCTTGCGCGTGGTCGTCGATCCCGGCGCGGAAACGCAGACCCCGGCCACCGCCGTCCAGGCCGCCAAAGCGGCCCCGACCGACGATCTGCGGATCGGCCACCTCAACCCGCGCTACACCTTCGACGACTTCGTCATCGGGAATTCCAACCGCTTTGCGCACGCAGCCGCGCTGGCGGTCGCCGACGCGCCGGCGATGGCCTACAATCCGCTGTTTCTCTACGGCGGCGTGGGGTTGGGCAAGACCCATCTCATGCACGCAATCGGGCATCGCGTGCTCGCGCACAATCCGAGCGCGAACATCGTGTACGTGTCCTCGGAGAAGTTCACCAACGAGTTCATCATCGCGATCAAGAACAACCAGACGGTCGAGTTCCGCAATCGGTACCGCCACGTCGACGTCCTCTTGATCGACGACATCCAATTCCTCGAGGGCAAAGAGCAAACCCAAGAGGAGTTCTTCCACACGTTCAACTCGTTGCACGAAGCGCAGAAGCAACTCGTGATCTCGAGCGATCGTCCACCCAAGGAAATTCAGACGCTCGAATCGCGGCTGCGCTCGCGGTTCGAATGGGGATTGCTCACCGATATTCAGCCGCCGGATTTCGAGACGCGCGAAGCGATCTTGCGTAAGAAAGCCGAAACGGAAAAGGTACCGGTTCCTGACGAAGTCTTGGCTTTCATCGCGAAGGTCATTCCCTCGAACATCCGAGAACTCGAAGGTTCGCTCATCCGCGTGGTCGCGTTTGCTTCCCTGACGAAGTCGGCGATCACCGTGGAGCTTGCCTCCGAGGTTCTCAAAAACGCCGTGGCCCAGGCCCCGATGCACCGCGTGACCATCCCGCTCATCAAAGAGCGCGTCGCCAAACATTACGGTATTTCGATCAAAGAGATGGAGGCCCAGCGCCGCGATCAACGCGTGACGCTGCCGCGCCAAATCGCGATGTACATCGCCTGGCAGCTCACCGGTGCGTCGCTGCCGCAGATCGCTCGCGAGTTCGGGAAGAAGGACCACACGACGGCGATGTACGCGCGTGACAAGATCGCCGACATGATGGACGCCGACGAAGCCTTCCGCAACAAGGTTCGCTCCCTCGTTTCACAGATCCAAACAGAGTAGTGGCTTCATCGCTCTGGACGAGCGCTGAAGCCATCGCGGTCCTCGCTGCGCTGCGGTCCGCCTATGAAGGCGGGCCTTTTCCTTTTCTCTAGGGCCCTTTGCTGTGTGTGCCTGGTGTCGCAGAAGAGGGGCGGGGGAGGCTGGACCTCCCGAATGCACATTGGCTGTCCCCGCGCTGGGCACAGGGTGACTCCTGGCCCGTGGAAAAACGGGATCGTGACGTCGTCCGAGGATAGCGGGGAGGGTACAGCGCCCGGGTCCACAGCCTCGCCGACGCGCAAACCCCTGTGGCACATGGGAGCGGACGTCTCTCCCAGTTGTGCACCGCATTACTGCTAGTACGACGATTCTTCTCTTACTTAAGACACGGCGCCGCGATTGCGTCGGGACGGTGGATTCAGTTGAAGTTCACGTGCAGTACCAAGGACATCGCCTCCGCCGTCGGCGCGGCGAGCAAGGTCGTCAACGCACACACCACGGTGCCGATCCTCTCGAACGTCCTGCTGACCGCGGGCGATGACGGCATCCGCGTCCGCGCGACCGATCTCGAGCTGACGCTCGAACAGTCGTTCCCGGCCGAGATCACCGAAGGCGGCGCCGTGACCGTTCCGGCCAAGCTCTTCAGCGGTTACCTGGGCAATCTGCCGGCCGGCTTGCTGGAGCTGACCGGCTCGCCCTCGCGAGCCTCGGTCAAGGCCGAGCGCTCGAACTACGACTTTCACGCGCTCCCGGCCGACGAATACCCGCCGCTGCCGGCAGCGCAGAAGGGTGCGAGCTTCGCGCTCGGCGCCAAGCGCTTCCGCGACGGCGTCGGTTCGACCATCTTCGCCGCCTCGAGCGAAGAGGCACGTGGCGCAGTCCTGATGGGGACGCTGCTCGAGCTCGACGGCGACCGCATCACGCTGGTCGCGACCGACGGCTACCGACTCGCCCGCTGGAGCTCGACGCTCGATCGCCCGATCGAGGGCAGCGCACGCTACATCGTGCCCTCGCGCGCGCTCGCCGAAGCCGCCCGCAATCTCGGCGCCGCCGAGCTGGTCGAGATCACCGCGCTCGGCGCGCAGGCAAACCAGCTGCAGTTCACCGCCGGCACCACCTCGATCGTCGTACGGCTGGTCGATGGGCAGTACCCGAACTATCAGCAGGTCATCCCGGCGAAGTTCGATCGCCGCGTCGTCGTCAACACGCAAGGGCTCATCGGCGGTTTACGCCGCGCCGAGCTGGTCGCCGGCGATCGCGCCTCGATGGTCAAGCTCGAAGTCGCCAACCAGACGCTGATGATCACCGCCAAGTCCGACGTCACCGGTAACGCCTACGAAGAGCTCGAAGTCGAGCAGACCGGCGAGGATCTCTCGATCGCGTTCAACGCGCGCTACCTGGTCGAGATCCTCAACCACGTCGACTCGCCGCAGACGATCCTCGAATTCCTCGGTCCGCTCTCGCCCGCCGCGATCCGCCCCTTCGAAGCGGCCGACGGCGGCGAGCAGCTCTACGTACTGATGCCGCTGCGCCAATAACCGCAGCGGCCGTGAAGGTCGAGCGGCTGCGACTCGCGGCGTTTCGGAACTACGAGAGCCTCGACTTCGCGCCGGAGTCGGGGCTCAACGTTCTGGTCGGGGCGAATGCGCAAGGGAAGTCGAATCTGCTCGAGGCGTTGGCGATGCTCGCGACGGGGAAGTCGTTTCGCGCCAAGCGGGATGCCGAACTGATTCGCGAAGGCGGTGAGCGCGCGGAGGTGGCAGGCGAGGCGCGAGTGGCGGCAGGCGAGATGCGGTTGCGGTGCACGATCGCACGCACGCCGGTCGGTGTTCGCAAGAGCTTCGAGGTGAACGGCGGTGCGGTCGGGTTCGCGCGCTTTCTCGGGCGCACGCGGGTCGTCACCTTCGTGCCGGC
>JBEKAU010000284.1:0-4488 GCA_050015755.1 Vulcanimicrobiaceae bacterium
CAGGAGTGCCCCGATCGCGGCGCCGATCGTCCAGAGCGCGTTCCGCGATACCTCGGCCGCGGCACCGCCGAGCACGACCAGCACCGCCGCGCCGCCGGACGCGTTCGGGAGCGAGATCCCGGAGGCGAACGAGATGACCGTTCCGCCGGCAAACATCGCCGCCAGCACCGCCCGTGCACGGCGGGGGGACCGCCGGTAGACGACCGCGAGGAGGGCGAAGGTCGCGAACTGAGCCGCGGCACCGAGCAGGAAGAAGGTCGGCACGAGCGGCCCCAACGAGGGCAGAGGGACCCTCGCAAGGAGCTCGCTGGCGATCAACGGTGACCCATCCTATGTCGGACGCCCCCCGCCGCCCGCCTCCCATCGGCCTCGTTCGGTTGCTCGCCGGGGCCGTACCTCCCCGATCGGGATCGCTTGCCTGGATCGTGACGCAAGCGATACGAACGCCGATTCGGCGGGAACGAGGGCGGTGAGGCGCTCGTTCGCCCTCGCATTCGTTTCGTCAGGAAGGGAGCCCCATGATCGCTCTTCGCAAGACGCGGCTCGTTGCTGTGTCGTTCGTCCTTGCCATCGCCGCGGCAATGCTGCCGACGGCCGTCCCGGCCGACACCGTCGGCGACACGATCGCTCCGCTGGGCGGCACGACGATCGCCGCTCACCGTCACTGCTACTGGACGTGGCGCCACCACCACCGCGTGCGCATCTGCCGCTGGTACTAGAGGCTTTGGCGCTCTTGACGAGCGCCAAAGCTGTCGCGGTTCGGGGCGACGCCCCGAACCGCTTTTTCTTATCTTAGAGGCGTTCGAGCAGGTAGCCGGCGAGCGCGTCGGCGGCGACGCGGTCTTGGCGCATCGTGTCGCGGTCGCGGATGGTGACGGTGCCGTCCTCGAGGGACTGATAGTCGACCATGACGCAGAACGGCGTACCGATCTCGTCCTGACGGCGGTAGAGCTGCCCGACGTTGCCTTCGTCGTACTGGGTGCGAAAGAACCCGCGTAGCGCGCCCTCGATCGTCTGCGCGCGGTCGACCAGATCAGCCTTGTTGCGCGCAAGCGGGAAGACGCCGACCTGCACCGGCGCGATCTTCGGGTGGAAACGCAGCACCGTGCGCTCCGTCTGCTTTTCGCCCTCGACGATCGTCTCACGATCGTAGGCGTCGATCAGCATCGTCAGCGTCGTGCGGTCCATCCCCGCCGAACTCTCGATCAGGATCGGGACGTACTTCTGCTTCGTCGCCTCGTCGAAGAACGTGAGGTCCTTCCCGGAGAACTCGATGTGCCGGTCGAGGTCGTAGGTGCCGCGATGCGCGATCGATTCGAGCTCACCCCAGCCCCATGGGAAGAGGTACTCGACGTCGATCCCGGCCTTGGCGTAGAACGGCCGTTCCTCGGGCGTGAGCTCGTAGAAGCGCAGCCGATCGGCGCGCACGCCGTAGTCGCTGTACCACTGCTTGCGCGCGGTCACCCAGCGGTTGAACCAGTCCAGGTCCTTGCCGTCCTGCGGCACGAAGAACTCCAGCTCGGCCTGCTCGAACTCGCGGATGCGAAAGGTGAAGTTGCCCGGCGTGATCTCGTTGCGAAACGACTTGCCGATCTGCGCGATCCCAAAGGGCGGCTTCTTGCGCGCGCTCTGATAGATGTTCTTGAAGTTGACGAAGATGCCCTGAGCGGTCTCGGGCCGCAAGTACGTGGTCGACGAGGTGTCTTCCATCGGGCCGATGGCCGTCTTCATCATCAGGTTGAAGTTGCGCGGCTCGGTCAGCGTCCCGCTCATCCCGCAATCCGGACACTTCTCGAGCGTCGGGAGATGGTCGGCGCGAAAGCGATGCTTGCAGTTGCGGCAGTCGACCAGCTTGTCGTGGAAGGCCGCGACGTGCCCCGAGGCTTCCCACGTACGCGGGTGCATGATGATCGAGGAGTCGAACGCGACGACGTCGTCGCGCAGCTGCACGTTCTCGCGCCACCAGGCGTCCTTGACGTTGCGTTTGAGGATCGCACCGAGCGGACCGTAGTCGAAAAACCCGCCGATCCCGCCGTAGATCTCGGAGGATTGGAAGATGAATCCGCGCCGCTTTGCAAGCGCGGTAATCTCGTCCATGGTCACGCGGGGTTTTTCGTCCATCGTCTCCGTCGCCGTCGTCATGGGAAGCGCCTGGTTTCCCCGTACGGGCGCCGCGGTCCCTTTAGCGGTTTGCGCGCCCGCTGTAGCGGCGGCCGCGCCAGGTGACGCCGCGGCCGCTGAGCACGCGCGCCGTCGAGTTCAGCGCGATCGCGGCGCACGCTGCGTAGCCGAGCGGTGCAAACCAGGCTAGCCGGCGCGGCAGACGCACGTGCCGCATCCCCAAGTCCTGGATCGCGATGCCGACGGCGAGCACCAGGCCGGCCTCGAGCGCGCGCAGCGGCCGGCGGCGCGCAAGCGCGTCGATCGCGAGCGCGCTGGGCGCAACGGAGAGCAGCAGCAGCGCCGACGTCCCCGCCGCCAGCGCGCGCAAATCGCCGCCGGCGCCGAGGAAGAGATTCTTCGTGAAGCCTTCCCAGATCGCGCGCAGCGAGTCGTACATCCGCACCCGCACGAGATGTTCGCCGCCGGCCAGCAGCAACCGGAAGCGGCCGTCGGCCTTGAGCGCGCGCGCGAATGCGAGGTCTTCGACGATCGCGTCGTGCAGTGCCGCGTGCCCGCCCAGCGCTTCGTACGCGTGCCGCGCGACGAGCAGGTACTGTCCGTTTGCGAGCGCGTGCTCGCGGTCGGTGGGGTCGTTCAGTTCCGCCAGCGATCCCGACGCGACCAGCACCAGGCCCAACATCGTCGGGAGGATCGCGCGCTCGGGCAGCGTCTCGAGTTCCTGATACGTCGCCAGTGAGAGCGCCTCGACGTTGCGCGCGCGGGCAAACGCGACTGCCGACATACACGCGTTCGATGCGTGCCAGGTGTCGGCGTCGGTGAAGAGCAGCCACTCGCCGTGCGCGTGCGCCGTGCCTTGCACCAGCGCCCAGGGCTTGCCGACCCAACCGTCGGGGAGCGCTGCACCGTGGACGACCCGCAGCCGCGCATCCCCGCGCGCGAAGGCGTCGATGATCTCGGCGGTGCGGTCGGTCGACCGATCGTCGACGACGATCACCTCGAGCCGCGGATAGCGCTGTGCCAGCAGCGAGCGGATGCAGCGCGCGATCGTGCGCTCTTCGTTGCGCGCGGGCACGATCACCGAGAGGAGCGGTGGGGCATCGAGTGTGTCGACAGCCGGAACGCGTACCCAGCCGCGCGTCACCATCGCCGCGCGCGCGGCGAAGCCCACCGCCGCAAGCGCACAGATGTGCGTCGCCGCTCGGAGCAGGCGTTCGTTCAGCGAATCGTCCGCCACGGTTCCGGTGAGCGGGCGACGAAGGCACGGTGAACTTCGGGCAACACTCGCCGCTGCGCGGCGAACGTCAGCAGTTCCTCCGCCTCGGCAAAGGTGGCCCAACGATGCGCATCGTGGGCCGCGTCGACCCGAACCTGGCCCTCCTCGACGCGTGCGACGAAAAACGGGACCACGACGATGCGGTCGCGGACGGGGTCGTAGAACGCGTCCAGTTCGCCGGCCGTGAAGAGCACGGTGACATCCAGCCCCGTCTCTTCATGCACCTCACGGCGGGCCGTCTCCGGCGCTCGCTCGCCGCCTTCGATGCCGCCCATCACGACGGTCCACGCATCCACAAACGCACCGCGCGCGCGGCGCAGCAACAGCACCCGCGTCGCATCTCCTTCGCCCCGCAGCACGACGACGGCGACCGCATCAGGTCGCAGCTCGCTCACCGCTTCGGCCGCGTGGTCGCGAGATACGCGGCGACCAGCTTCTGCGGCGCGCGCGCAAGCCACGCTTCGACGATCACGTCCTTCAGCTCCGCAACGCGGATATCGGCAAGCCGGACGAGCACGGCGGGGTACCCATCGAAGTGCGGCGTTGTGAAGTAGATCGCAGGATTGCTCGCGAGCAGCGCCTCTTTCATCTCGAGATCCGCCGTCCGCACGGCGAGGATCGCGCCCGTCGGCGCGTCATCGCCGAGCGCGACGAGGTCCGACTTCCGCAGCGGCCGCTCCCACACGAAGGCTTTGTCCTTCACCCGCCAGCTCGCAGTCCCATGGCTGGTCGCCTCGGACACCTCCGGCAGCGCCAGCGCGATCCGCCGCACATCACGCCAGCTCGCCATACCCCTTCGTTCACACGATCCGACGGGCAGCCCTTGTCATCGAGATTGCTCTGCGTGATGGAAGCGCGCTGGGGCGCTTCGATGGTGTCGACCGCGGGTCTGATACACCTTGCGGCGCCGGGTTCGATTCCCGGGCGCTCCAGCCGCGACGGCCGACCGGCGGTTGCGAAAGCGGCTTCGGTGTGCTAACGTTGGTCGAGTATCAGACCCGCGGAACCATCGAAACGCACGAGGCGTCGCAGTAATGCGGCGCCTCGTTTATTCATTCGCCTAGCCGGCGACGGCTGGTTCTTTGTGGGCT
>JBEKAU010000285.1:0-4483 GCA_050015755.1 Vulcanimicrobiaceae bacterium
GGCGTTGCACGTCGCGCACGACGGCGGCGATTTCGGCGTTGGCTTGGGCGGCGCGTGAGGCCAGGCCGCGGATCTCGTCGGCGACGACGGCGAAGCCGCGGCCGTGTTCACCGGCGCGGGCGGCTTCGATCGCGGCGTTGAGCGCGAGCAGGTTCGTCTGGTCGGAGATCTCGTCGATTTGATCGGTGATCGCGCCGATGCGCTCGGAGGCGTCGTGAAGCGCTTCGATCCCTTCGAGCGTGGTGCCCAGGGCGATGGCGGCGCGGTCGCCCGAGGTCGTTGCGTCGTGGAGGGCGGTGCCGGCAGTGGCGGCGACACCTTCGGCGGTGTGGGCGAGGGTGCGGATCGTGTGCGCGATCTCGATGCTGCGCTCGACCGAGCTCGCGAGTTGCTCGAGCGCGGCGGCGGTGTCGCGCACGAGGTCTTCGAGCTGGTCGGCCGAGAGCTGCACGGTGCTGACGGCGTGGGCGACGTCGATGCTGGCGGCGCCGGCCTCGATCGTCGTGCGCTCGAGTTCTTCGACGCTCGCCGAGGTGGCTTGCAGATCGTCGGCGATGCGGGTGCTGATCACGCGCAGCTGCGCGGCGTTCGCGTCGACGTTGGCGGAGCCGCCGTCGAGGGCGCCGGCGGCGCTGCGGGCGTCTTGGAGGACGTCGCGCACGGCGGTCAGCAAGCGCGCCAGCGAGGCGGTCAGGAAATCGCCGGGGCCGCGCGGGGAGATCGTCGTGGCGAGGTCGCCGTCGGCGAGGCGGATCGCGGCGTGCGAGATGTGGCGCAGCGAGGCTTCGGCACCGGCGAGCGAGTGCAGGACGATGCCGACTTCGTGGGAGGTGCGCGGCAGCGTGCGCAGTTCGGCGAGCGCTTCGAAGTCGCCGTCTGCGACGCGGTCGAGCGCGCGCGCGAGGCGTCCGAGCGGGGCCGCGATCGCGTCGGCCAAGAAGCGCGAGGCGAAGAACGCGTAGGTGATGACGACGACGCAGGTCAGCGCGAACGGGAGTGGGCCGCCGCCGCCACGGAGCGCGACCGCACCGGTGACGGTGGTGACGAACACCGCGGTGACCGTGACGACCAGGACGATGCGGCCGGCGATGCCGCCGGTCGTCACGATGGGCGGCGGCAGGTGGGCGCTCAGGGCGTCGGCGGCGAGCGCGCTCCACGATGCCAGGGCTTCTTCGAGCGCCAGACTCAGCAGCGAGGCGTACATCGCCCAGCACAGGAGCGTCCCCAGGACGCCGACGACCAGGTTGCGGTCGAGCGGCTCGCCCACCAAACTGTTGCCGAGCGGCACGGCGATCAGCGGAATGATGACGAACGCGCCGAACCAGGTCGCGACGAAGCGCGGCAGCGTCCCGCGCAGGTTGACGGCGATCTCGTGGGCATCGCCTTCGTTGGCCTCGATCGCGTGCCGTGTCGGTGCGAGTGCTCGGCGCAGCGCGATCGTCTGCCAGACCGGCACGATCAGCGTGAGCAGCGCGGCAAGCGCGAAGCACACCTCGGCTTCGGGTACCGTGAACGTACCGACGAAGATGACGAAGATGAGTGCCGCTGGGAACGAGATGGCGATGGCGAGCAAACGGCGTCGAGCGAAACGAGCCGCCACCGCCCGATAGCGCTCCATCGGGCCGGAGGGTTCCGCATGGGGGCGGTGTTCTCCCCGGACGCGAACTGGCGTTACGTGCTCGTGACGTTCGAAGGGATCGAGGGGGCCGGCAAATCGACCCTCATCGCCGCACTGGCCGCCGACGCGCGGGCGCGCGGCGAAACCGTGCTCGCCACCAAGGAGCCGGGCGGGACGCCGTTCGGCGACGCCGTCCGTGAACTGTTCGTCGACCCGATGTTCGCGATCGGTCCGGTCGCCGAGGTCATGCTGGTCAACGCCTCGCGCGCACAGCTGGTCGCCGACGTGATCGGTCCTGCGTTGAAGGCCGGAACGACCGTGCTCTGCGATCGGTTCTTCGACGCTACCGTCGCCTACCAGGGCTACGGGCGCGGCCTGGACATCGAGGGGTTGCTCGACATCTGCCTGGCGGCGACGCAGCGGATCGCGCCCAACCTGACGTTCCTGCTCGACATTCCGGTCCCGCTCTCACGCGAGCGGGTCGCCGCGCGCGGTGGCGCCGATCGGCTCGAGCGCGAGGGCGAGGCGTTCCACGCGCGCGTACGCGAGGGCTACCTGCAGTTGGCCAAACGATTTCCGCGCATCCACATCCTCGACGGCACGCTGCCGCCTGGAGACGTCCTCGCGATGGCCCGCACCGAGATCGACCGCCGCCGGGCGGCCGCGTACCCGTGATCGACGGCACCTTCGACGTCGTCGGCGCGGCCGGGCCGCGCGGGCTCTTCGAGCATTTGACGGCGGCGACGCTGGCGCACGGCTATCTTTTCAGCGGTCCGCAGGGCGTGGGCAAGAAGACGTTCGCGCGCGCGCTCGCGCACTCGCTGCTGTGCGTGACCCCGAAGCGCACGCTGCTCGGGTGGTGCGGTCATTGCAGCGGCTGCACGCGCTTCGCCGCCGGCACGCATCCCGATTTCTATGCATCGCAAGGAATGCTGAAGATCGGTGAGCGCGACGGCAGCGGATTCCACGACAACGATGAGGCGACCGCGCGCGATCTGGTGCGTCAGCTCTCGTTGCACTCGTACGCCGGCGGGATGCGCGTTTTCGTGCTGGGCGATGCCGACTTCACCCGCGAGGCCGCCAACGCGCTCTTGAAGTTCTTCGAAGAGGCACCGGCCGGCGTCGTGCTGCTGGTGACGACTTCGGCGCCCGGACGGGTGTTGCCGACGATTCGCTCGCGCCTGGTCGAGGTGAACTTTCCGCTGCTCTCGGCCGACGAGGTGGCGACGATCCTCGAACGCGGCGGCGTCGCGCCGGACGAGGCGCAGCGCGCGGCCGCGGTTGCGAACGGCAGCGCGGGTCGGGCGCTCGCGTTTCTCGACGAGGGCGAAGGCGCGACGCGCGATGCGGCGGTCGAATGGTTCTTCGCCGCGGCTCGAGGCCAAACGGCCGACGCGGCCGGCTGGGCGACGCGACCGACGCTCGAAGCGGGACTCGAGACGGTCAAGACGCTCGCGCGTGACTGGATCGCCTTGCAGCTCGGCGAGGGCGTACCGTTGCTCGCGCGCGATCAGCGCGCGCGACTCGCGGCGCTGCCGGCGCGCGAACCCGGCGCCTACGCGCGCTTGTTGACCGCGCTCGGCGACGCCGACCGCATCGCGCGCACCAACGTCAGCCCCCCGCTCGTCGCCGATCTGGTGCGGATGGCGCTCGCGCCGCCCGCGCGCTAACCGCTAAAAGCGCCGGCCGAAGGCGGCGTCGGTGTAGCTCTTGGTGATGGCCAGCGCCGAGTAGCCGATCGCGATCGACTGGAAGACTGCCAGTGCCAGCGCTTCCACCAGCGTCGTGCCGCCGTCGTAGGGCGCGAGCCAGCCGTCGATCGCGGCGGCGGCGATCGGCGCGACGAACAGCGTCAGCACGATCGTCACGATCGTCGCGAGGGCGGCGGAGAGTGGATTGGCCCGCACGCGGTCGATCGAGACTTGGATCGCGGCCGCGCCGGGAACCCCGCCGACCGCCGATGCCGGGATCGCGAAGATCAGGAAAAACGCGATGACGGCGAGCAGCACGTACCCGATGACGCCGAACATCTGGGTCACGATCTGCGCGACCGTGAACAGTAAGCTCACGCCGATCGCGGTCATCAGAATCTCGGGTGCGCGCCGGCGTGCCTCGACCCACCCCTTCTCGAACGACGCACGGCTGTGTCGCCAGGCGTCATCGGCGATGATGCACGCGGCTCCCAAACCGAAGAGCAGCAGTAAGAATTCGATCAGCCATGCCAGGCCCGTCATGATCCCGCCGAGGCCGCCCGCTCCCGCGCCCGCGACCAGGACGCGATTGATCAGGACGCCGACCACCGCCATCAGCAGCGGGACGACGATGATGGTGGGGTTGCGCACCAGCAGCACCGCCGCCGACGGGTAGATCGACAGGTCGACGCCGGGCAGCTGCGGTGCGCGTTTCATCGCTGCTGGTTACCCGCGCGCGCCGGCGAGCGCGTCGCCGCAGGTGCAGGTGCGCTCGGCCGGGATCGCTTCGATGATCTTGAAAATGCCGTTCTTGACGCGCTCGTTGTTGCTCGCGAACACCTTCATGACTTCAGCGTGCGAGACCGGCTGGACGCCGCCGGCGCCTTCGAGTCCGACGTCGTAGTCGGTGATGAGCGAGATGTTGACGTAGCACATCTCGAGCTCACGGGCGAGATACGACTCGGGGTAGTTGGTCATGTTGATGACTTCCCATCCCAGCGAGCTGAACCACTTCGACTCGGCACGCGTCGAGAAGCGCGGCCCTTGGATGATGACGATCGTGCCGTGATCGTGGGTGTCGATGTCCAGGCTGCGCAGCGCGTCGATCGCGATCGGCCGCAGTTGCGGACAGTACGGATCGGCGAACGAGACGTGCGTCGTGATCGGGCCGTCG
>JBEKAU010000286.1:0-4472 GCA_050015755.1 Vulcanimicrobiaceae bacterium
GATGGCCTTGCGCGCGGCGGCCTGGATCTTCTCCAGCCCGCTCTGCGTGTCGGTATACACCAGCTTATAGCCGCCCGGCGTGATCGGGTTGGGCGGGTGCGGAGCGATCTCGTCGATCTGGCGGTGGAAGAAACCGGCCCAATCGTACGGCTGCACGGCGTTCATCGCGCGGATGACGTCGGCGCGATCGTAGGTGACGACCATCGGCCCGGTGTTGTGACCATTGCCGAAGAACGCGCGCGCGACGTCGTCGAGCGACTTGTGCCCGTCGGACAGGCGCCGGATGATGACACTGGCCTCCAGCCACATCATCGCGCCCTCGGGGTAATAGTCGACGCTGCGGCGCTCGTGCTCCCACGCGTACGGCGAGCTGTAGAGCACCGACGCCGCGGTCGCGGTGTCGAGCAGCGGCCGCCAGTCACGCCCGCGCGTCGAATCGAGATCGGCGTACGTCATCGCGAGGTTGTCGAGCCACTGCGCCTTGGTCCACAACCCGCTGCGCTCGGCCTGCAACTCGCCGTAGAACTGCGTCATTCCCTCGTAGACCCAGAGCAGATCGTCGATCTCGGGGTCCTGCAGGTTGCGCCGCGCGAGATCGTAGGGGCGCCGATACTTGCCGTCCCAGGAGTGATTCCACTCGTGGCAGAGCAGGTCGCCGTCGGCGACGAGCTGGTCTTCATCGGTGAGGAACCCGCCGCCGCTGCCGTCGTCGCTCGATTGGTGGTGCTCGACGCCTTCGCCGGGCATGATGTCGCTGAGCGTCAGCAAGAACGTGTAGTGGTTGAAGTGCCGGAAGTGGTAGACGCCGTGCATCTGCGCGACGAGCTTGCGGAACTTCGCGATCGTCTTGTCGCTCGCGTTGAGCTCCTCCGGCGTGTCGGCGAACGCCGCCAGGTCGACCGGGACACCGTTGAACGTGCCCAGGTGCCACACGCGCGCGTTGGTGCCGGCGTCGAGCGGTGAATCGATCAGCAGTTCCTGCGTTACCGGCGCGAACGTCACTTCGGCCCCGCTGTGCGAGACCGTCGTCAGTGCGGTTGCGTACTTCCAGTCGGCGCCGGGCAGCGTCAGCGACGGCGCAATCGTCTGATCGGCATAGTCGGCGACCTTCGGCGTGAAGACCACCTTGTTCCAGGTCAGCGAGAGCAGGTTCGGCGTCGAGAGCCGCGCGCTCGAGTAGTTGCCCGAATTCGCGCCGAGGAACTCGTAGTCGACCTGCAGCGCGGTAACGCCGGCCGGCACGTCGACATGAAATGCGTAGAGGTCGACCAAGTCGCGCGTCCACGGGAGCTCTTGGCCGCCGGCGTGGATGTGGATGCCCGCCAGGTTTGGGATCGGGCCGCTCGGCGAGTGTTCGCCGGGAATCCACTTGGGATAGACCAGGACGAGCGCTCCGGGCGCGACCGGGATCGTCTCGTGCATCGTGAGCAGGCCCTGGACGGCGCGCGAGGCGTCCACGTGCAGCGTGATCGGGACGGTGCCTTGCGCACGCGTCGGGGCCGGCGCGAACCCGAGTCCCACGGCAGCAAAGGAAAGCGCGGCAGCGAGTGCAGCCGCGCGTGGCGGGATCGACATGGGCGCGCCTTCGCGGCGCACCGGGCCTCTCCTACTGATTCTTACCGAATTGCGCTACAGCGTCGCCCAGACGTCCAGCTTGGTCTTGACCTTCGCGATGACCGCGTCGGTGAACTCGCTGGTCGAGGCGTGGCCGTTCAAGTCGCTGGTCGCGATGCCGCCGCGCACCGTCTCGAGCACCGATTCGTAGATCGCGCGCGAGGCCGTGGTCGCCCGGCGATCGTCGACGAAGACGAGCAGCGCGGCGCAGGCGAGGATCATCGCCATCGGATTGGCGACGTTCTTGCCGTACAGGCGCGGCGCCGTGCCGTGCGGCGCTTCGGTCATCACGACGTCGGGCTTGCCTTCGGGCGTGAACGACATCAGCGTCGACTCGGCCCCGGCGATCGAACCGAACAGCTGCATCACCAGGTCCGAGATGCAGTCACCGTCGCGGTTGAGCGAGGGGATGACCAGCGGCATGTCGTCGGCCGACGAGATCAGCAGCGCGTAGGTCGCGTCGATCAGCTGCGGCTCGTAGGGGACGTCGGGATAGCGCGCAGCCGCCGCGTCCATCTCCTCCTTCAGCATCCCTTCGTAGACGGGGCTGACGGTGTACTTGGGTCCGCCGAAGACTTTGCCGCTCACGCGCCGCGCTTGGATGAAGGCGTATTCGGCGACCACGCGACACACGGAACGCTCGATCCGCTCGGTACGGTAGGCGACCTCGTCGCCGTTCTCCGTCTCGCGCCACTCCTTCGCGCCGTACGCGTCGCCGACGGCCATGCGCACGACCGAGATCGGCGCGTGAATCCCAGCGACAGGACGCACGTTGGGGATGCGGCGGCCGGTGCGTACGATCACTTTGCCGTCGATGGCGGCGCGCAGGATCGCATTGGGCGAGCCGACGTCGCCCTTCGTCTCGGGCGTGATGGTGGCGGCCTTGAGGCCGAGCTTGGTGCGCGTCATCGCCTTCGCGGCATCGTGGACGATTTGATTCTTCGTCTCGCGCCGCTTTTCGAGTGAGAGGTCGAAGAACTCGAAACCGAGCTCGAAACCGACCACGTCTGGCGTGAGGACGCGCAGCGCCTCGTCGAGCAATTCTTGGCCGGTTTGGTCGCCTCCAAGGACGACGATCGTGGGCTTGGACACGTTCGGCGGCGTTCGCGCCGGCCGTCCGCGACTCCGCTCCTGCATGCCGTCCGACAGGTCCGCGCCCCCTGGCCCAGGGAAGCCAGCAGCAATGGCTCGGGTTCGACGCAAGACCAGCGCGGCGACGCGTTGGAACCTAGAGATCGCCGGTATCCTCGCGCTCGGGTTCGCGCTCGTGCTGGGGATCGCGCTCGTCGCGCCGCCCGGACGCACCGGCATCGTCGGCGCGACGACGGCGGGGACGCTGCACGCGCTCTTCGGCGCCGCCGCCGGTCTGTTCGTGCTGTTGATCGCGCTGCTCGCGGCGATCGTGTTCCTCGAGATCAACGTGCCGCGTACGATCGCGACGCTCGGCGGTGCGGCGTGCGCGTACTTCGTGATCGCCGACGTCGCGATCGCGGCGGCCGGGAGCGCCGGCGGCCGGCTCGGCAGCGCCCTCGCCGGCGGGCTGCGCGCACTGCTCGGCGAGGCCGGGCTGTGGGTGCTGCTCGTCGTCCTGGCCGTCGCGCTGACGGTTGCCGTCACCGGTGTCTCGCTCAAGAAGGTCATCGGTTGGGCCGTCGCACGGCTGGCCGCGTTGCGGCCGCCGCCGCGACCGGCCGACCGAGCGGCCGCGCCGAAATCGCTGCGCGAAGCCTTCCATCTCCCCGCCTTGCTGCCGCGCGCTGCCGCGCCGGCCGTCGCGAGCGCCGCCGTCGCCGAGATCTCGGTGCCCTCGCAGACCATCGTCCCGCCGCCCGTGCGCTTCTACGACGAGCCGCTCGACGAGGACGAGCTCGACGAGGAGAGCGACGAGTACGAAGAAGACGACTACGACGAGGACGAGGACGGCGACGAGGAGATCGACGACGAGGACGACCTCGCCGACGATGACGATGCGGAGGAAGACGACCCGTCGGACGAGCCCGACGAGGACGAGCTCGACGACGTCGAGTCCGGTGTCGACGACGTCCTGTACGCGCCGGCGCTGGTGGGAGCGGTGGTCAGCGGCGACTACGAGCCGGCGACCCGCCGCGTTTACAAGCTGCCCGACATCACGCTGTTCGATCCGCCGCAGGCGCAGAAGAACGACGACACCAACCGCGGCCACATCCTCGAGGACACGCTCGCCTCGTTCGGCGTCGGCGCGAAAGTGACGCACATCGAGCGGGGACCGTCGATCACCCGCTACGAGCTCAAGCCCGAGCGCGGGGTGAAGATCTCGCGCATCTCCTCGCTCGCCGACGACCTGGCGCTGGCGCTGGCGGCCACCTCGGTGCGCATCGAGGCACCGATCCCGGGCAAGTCGGCGGTCGGGATCGAGGTGCCGAACACCACCGTCTCGGTCGTCTCGATCCGCGAGATCCTCGAGAACATCCCCAAGGGCGTTCCGCCGCTCTCGATGGCGCTCGGCAAGGACATCACCGGCCGCCCGGTGTTCGGCGACCTGGGGAAGATGCCGCATCTGCTGGTCGCGGGCGCGACCGGCGCCGGCAAATCGGTCTGCCTGAACTGCATCATCGCCTCGCTGCTCTACATCGCCTCACCCGATCAGCTCGAGTTGCTGATGATCGATCCCAAGCGGGTCGAGCTGACCGTCTACAACGGCATCCCGCACCTCAAGAACGAGGTCATCACCGATCCCTCGCTGGCGGCCGGAGCGCTGGCGATCATTACCCGCGAGATGGATCAGCGCTACGAGCGGTTCGCCAAAGCCGGCGTGCGCAAGATCGAAGAGTACAACGCCAAGTTCCCCGACGAGAAGCTCCCCTACATCGTCGTCGTCA
>JBEKAU010000287.1:0-4462 GCA_050015755.1 Vulcanimicrobiaceae bacterium
GGCGAGGTGCACCTGCGCAGCACGCTCATCTCGGCAAAGGACTATATCGACGTGCGCGACAGCGCCGCCTGGACCCTCGACATTGGCGCCGCGATCGGCACGCCAAGGGTGCTCAACCTCGCCGCCGGGCGGAACATAACCCACGGTGCGTGGCTCGAGGCGTTGCAGGCGCTGCTGCCGGTTCGTGTCGTCATTGCACCGGGTTCGCCCGACGTCGTGCTCGCGCCGATCGACGTCGAGCGCATCCAGGCCGCATTCCCGCGAACGTTGCGTGACCCGCTAGCGGAGTTGCCGGACTATTTGTCCGCGTTCCGCGCGACGCCGCAGCGCCGACGCTCGACACGTTCCTCGCGAGCGAGCATGACGTGCTGATGGGGCGTTAAGCTCGGCGCACCGCGCAGGCGACGCAGCGCCACACCGGTCCGCTCGCGGTCGCCTCGGCAGCACGGAGCAGCTGCAACGCGCCGACGGGCGTCGCGGCGCGGGTCCCGGCTTCGCTGTTCCGGGCGAGCATCGCACTCTCGCAGATGTCGGCGAAGCGTCGCTCTCCGAAGCTGGGGGCAAGCTCGTCCCAGTCGACGCTTTCAGCAATGGTGACGCCCCGCGACTCCAGCGCGTTGACGAGTGCCTCGTCCCAGCCGACGGCCGTTTCCACAGCCTCGCCGACGCGGACGACATAATCCAGCCCGCGCAGGTCGCCGTCGCCACCGACGATTTCATGGAGGGCGTTCGCGCGGAGCGCGGCGAGTACGGCAGTGGGGTTCGACACGGTGGGCGCGAGAACGGCAGCGATGCGTAGCGGTCGTACCGCGCGCTCGACTGGCGCGAGACTGGCGACTTCGTCGTATGCACTGCGGAGAGCGGCTGCATCGGCACGCGCTCGCGAGACCGCTGCGCGACGGGTGCGCGCACCCTCGGCGTCGCGCCCGAGCACGTCGTTCAGCAAGGCCTTTGCCTGCGCGACGTCCGCAGACGGCACCACCGGCACACCGCACGCACGCGTGTACTCGTGTTCCGGCCAGAGTGCATCGCCTGCAAGAGCGAACAGTACCGTGGCCAGAGACGGAATTGCGTGCCGCGAAGCGAGCGGCGCGGGCAGCGCGAGCACGCGCGGTGCCCAATTCGCCACCCCCGCACGCTGCATGGCTTCGCGCAGCTCGGCCGAGAACTGCCGCGCATCGATCGGTGCGTCCTTCCCAGGAGCGAGAACGAGAATGATGTCCGTGGATGGTTCGACGATCCGTGCAAAGGTCGTCAGCGCGTCCACGCGAGCCGGTTCGGGCGCGACGAGAATCGTGCGCGCGCCAAGCGATGGACCGCGGGCATCAGGCGTCCACAGTGTCACATCGACCGGCAGACGCAGGGTGAGCAGCCGTTCTCGTGCGATGCCGCGCTCGTGCAGCGCTTGCGCGATCCGGGGGTCGTCTGTCCAGATGCGCTCCACCTGCGCAAGGCGCGTGAGGTCGTCCGGAACAGAGGTCACGAAAACCGCGCGCACGTCCGGATCCGCTACGTCGACCGCAAATACCGCCTCGCCGGGTTCAGGTGAAAGCCGAGTCGCCGTCCGCAGCGCACGTCCCGCAACGGGGTCGAGATCGGCATCGCGCGCACCGATGATGCCCACGCGAGGTGTCGCCCCGGCCTGTTCGAGCGCCTCGAAGATACCGCGCGCCGCTGCTCCCGCGCGGCCGTCTGCGAGCACGGGGGCAATGAGGAGCGCACGTCCCGCGGTGCGGACCGTGTGCCGGCGCGGCGTATCGTCCTGCAGAGCGCGGAGCGCAGCCTGCGCGGTGCGGCGGCGGTCGAAGCCCGCCTGCGCGCGCGCGAACCCGGCCGCGGCGCGCCGTTCCGTTTCCGCTGGATCGTCGACGACGCGACGCAAGGCTGCGACCGTCGCATCGAGGGAGGGATCCGCCCAGCGCTGGCCGGCGTAGAATGGGATGCGCTCGGCGAGCGAGCGTGCGACGGGAACGAGGCGCACGGGAATCGGAAAGCCCGTCGTCTCGTCGAGAAAGTCGGCACTTCCACCGTAACCGGTGCCGATCGCGGGAAGGCCGCTCGCCATCGCCTCGAGCAGCGGGATGCAAAACGCTTCGCCGCGCGAGGTCAAGACAAACGCGTCGACGCTCCGGAAGAGCGAGGCATACGCGTCAGCCGGAAGCGGGCGGTCGAGGATTTCGACCGGTGCCATGCGCGTTGCGTCGAGCCCCAGGGCGCGTATCTGTTCCGTAAGGCTACTGGCGGCGCCGACGGAACTCACGCCCGTCCGCACATAGAGGACGACATCGTCGTTTGGCCCAAAGGCGAAGGCCCACGCGCGCAGCAAGACGTCCGCGCCTTTGCGTTCGTTCCAGTCGAAGACCGATAAGAACGCGGTGCTCCGTCGATTCGGCAGATCCAGACGTGGTCCGTCAGGCCCGAACGCGGGCATGTCGATCCCGATCGGAACGACGCGCACGCGATTGGGCGGGATGCCGGCGCGGGCGAACGTCTCGGCATTGAACGTGCTCGGAACCCAGAGCTGATCGACACCACCCAATTCGCGTAGCCAGCGCCCCGGCACGTCGTCGCTTTCGAACATCGTGTATGCGCAGACGAGACCCGTCAGCCGTGTCGCCGCGAACTCGCTGAGCGAGGGCGACCCCGATGCGTCGCCGGCCGGTCGAAGCAGGATGGAGGGGAGGCTGCGATCCGCGCGCCGCTGTGCGGCCGCTTCGACGAGTGCCCGATCTGGACCGGCGATGCCGGCATCGCCGGTCTCGGGCCACCAGACGTTCGCAGCGGCGACCGGAACGCCGGCAGCCGCAAAGCCGGCAATGAGACCGCGTCCGACCGCGGCGTAGCCGCTCGGTTCGCGGAACGGTCCGTAGAGCGCAACCTGCGTCTCACCCTCAGACACGCGGCGCGCGTCAGCATCAGGCAGCCAGGTACCGAGCGGGTCCGGTGAGAGACCCTCGCCGCGCGCATGGCGCGGCTCGAGTCGGACCGCGTCGCCGCGAATGACGCCGTCGATGCCGCGGGCGGGATGCACGCGGGTCTGCAGCGCGCCGGCACTCGCGCGCGCAGCGCGCTGCAACGCCGCGACGTCGACGATCACCCGCGGATCGATGATGGCGAGGACGTCCGCCGCTTCCGCAGGCACCTGGTCGATGACCCGCAGGCCGAGCGCGCGCAAGCGCGCGCCGGCGAGAGCCCGCAGACGCGGCGGGCCAGCGCGTACCGTGATCAGCAGCGATTGCGTCAGATGCGCGCTGCCGCTACCGCGGGCTCGACCCGCATCGCGACCATGACCTCGGACGCGATCCAAATCGGCGCGATCCGAGTTTCGTCCGCCCGAGCCAGACGCGCGCCGCGCGGAACGGGACCGCCGACGCGCAGCTCCCCTGCGCCCTGGCTGAAGATCGCGGCGGTGAGCGGTGTCATGTCCGGTTTGGGCGCGCAAGTGGACGCGAGCGCCGCCCTCGGGTGCTGTTCCAAGACCTCGAGCAGCATGGCGTCCCACCCAGGCGGAAGATCGACGTCGCCGTCGACGACTGCGACGTGCGTCGCTTCGCCGACCAGTGCGACGGCGAACAGAGCGTGCTCCCGTGCGAGCATGATGTCGGCGTCGCTGCAGCCCGGCGCCGGCGCGACGAAGATTCGCGGGTTCGGTACGGGGCCTTCGTGCGGGCCGTGCAGGAGGAGAGACGCGTCGCAGATATCACCGAAGCAACGCCCGCGTTCGGCCTCCCTGCGCAGAGCGGTTGCACGAACGGTACGCGAGTGTGCCGCGCGCGCCGCCTCGTCGGTCGCGAGGCGGCGGAGCGTCTCGCGGTCCGAGACGTCGACAATGGGGAGCCCGATCGATTCCAGGCGTGCTCGCAGGTGAGTGGGGAGCTTGCCTGTCGCGAGGACCAGATCGTTGGCGCCAAGTTCGCGCGAAAGAAGGGACGGACTCGCCGAGAGCGCGCTCGCGCCGATGGCGGGCTGCCAGTCGGGCTTTCCGTAGGCGTTGAACAGGCCGGCGACGACGCGCTGCACCTCGCCTTGGTCTCGAGGTCCGGGCTCGCCGAGCAGGACATTGATCGACACCCGGTCCGCCGGGCCGAACGTTTCAAAGAGCGCGATGATCGCCTCGCGCCAACCCGCCTCGGGTCCGACGAGGATGCGCAGTGGGCCCGCCTCGGGGCGGATGAAGGCGCCATCCGGCGTCCAGAAATCTGGATCGGGTCCGAGCTCGACGACACGAATGCGCTCCGCGGAGACGCCTGCGCGCATCAGGCCGTCGGCGAGATCGTTCCTGGCCGCCCACACATCCGCGCTGGGGTTCAGGTCATGGACGTGGGGCAGGGACGTCAGATAAATGATGTCGGCGTTGGCTGCTGGCTCGTCTACCGCCAGCCGAATCGACATCCGCGCTGGCCGCCGGCGAGCGCGGCCGATCCGACGCGCATCGTGCATTTCCAGCTCCTCGGCGGGCGCG
>JBEKAU010000288.1:0-4461 GCA_050015755.1 Vulcanimicrobiaceae bacterium
ACGTGCACTGGATCGATCGCAGGTCCAGACGCTCAGCGCCGACGCGTCGTACCTTTTGACGGGTGGCCTCGGTGGCGTCGGCCGTGAGCTCGCCCGTTGGATGGTCGAGCAGGGCGCGCGGCACCTGATCATCGCGTCGCGCAACGAGCCTTCGCCGGGCGGGCGTGAGGCCGTCGCCTCGCTGGAAGCCGCCGGCGCGCGCGTGACGCTGGTACGTGCGGACGTCGCCGATTCCGCCCAGGTCGCCGCTCTGGTCGAGGCATGCACCGCAGCGGGTCCGGCACTGCGTGGGATCGTCCACCTCGCCGGCGTCCTCGACGATAGCGTGATTGCGGGTCAGACGCTCGATAGTTTCGACCACGTCATGAGGCCGAAGGCGCACGGTGCCTGGAACCTGCACCGCCTCACACAGCATCTGCCGCTCGAATTTTTCGTGATGTATTCGTCGCTTGTGGGCGTCGTCGGGTCGGCCGGGCAGGCGAACTACGCAGCGGCCAACACGTTTCTCGATGCGCTGGCGCATCACCGGCGAGCGCTCGGCCTGCCAGCCGTGAGCCTCGACTGGGGACCGTTCGGCAACGCGGGAATGGCTGCGGAGCATTTGCGGCTGGCCTCCGCGCGCGATTGGCATGGAGCCGTTCCTTTCTCGGCCGCTCGGGGCGCGAGCCTCTTCGGCTGCGCGATCGCGACGAACCCGACACAAGTCACCCTGCTTCCGGGCCCGGCGTCTGCCTGGCTGTCGCTGCACCCGCGATGGGACGAGGCGGCCCTCTTCTCCGAGCTCCGGCGTCAGGACGCTACAGCGGCGCCGCCGGCGGAGGATTTCATGGCCTTTCGGGACGCGCTCATCGCCGCAAGCGCCGGCGAGCGCCGCCGCCGGATTGGCAAATCGGTCCAGGCTGCGGTCGCGCGCTCGCTCGGCATGGACATCAGTCGTCTCGATCCGCGGCGGCCGCTCAGCGAGTGCGGCCTCGATTCGCTCGGCGGCATGGAGATCAAGAACCGGCTCGAACGCACGCTCGCGGTCCGCATCCCGATCGGGACGCTGCTGCAGGGCGGAAGCGTCGAGGACCTGTCCGTCCACGTGGTCGATGCCTTCGTGACGGAACACCTGCTGGACAACCTGCGGGCGAGCAATGAGAACAATGTGGGAGGTGAGGAGTGGGAGACCGTGAAGTTCTAGACAGTCCGCCACGCGAGCAAGATGTAGGCCGCCTGATTGAGCAGCTCTCGGCGCTCGGCGTGCGGCTGTCCGCGGAAGGCGACGAGCTGAGCGTCAGCGCGCCGCGCGGTGCACTGACAAGCGAGTTGCGCGCCCGTCTCGTTGCCCGGAAGGCGCAGTTGATCGCCCGACTACGCCACCCCGCCGCGAGACCGGCCTCGCCCTGGCCGGTCATCGCGCCTGCGACGCAGGAACGGTACCTGCCATTTTCGCTGACCGACATTCAGCAGGCGTACTGGGTGGGACGGACCGGCGGCATGACCCTCGGCAGCGTCGGATGTCACGGCTACTGGGAGACCGATGCCGTCGGCCTCGACGTCGAGCGGCTGGAGCGCGCGTGGCAACGCCTGATCGATCGGCACGACATGCTGCGCGTGATCTTCCTGCCCACCGGCGAGCAGCAGACGCTGGAGGAGGTGCCTCCCTTCCGTATCGAGACCGTCGATCTCCGCGGGCGCAGCGCAGCGGCCGCGGCCGCGGAACTCGGCGCGCTGCGCGAGCGGATGTCGCATCGTCTCTACGCGCCGGACCAGTGGCCGCTGTTCGACATCCGCGCCGCACGCCTTGACGAGCGGACGACGCGGCTGTTCCTCAGTATCGACCTGCTGATCCTCGATGCCGCCAGCATCTTCCAGCTCATGGGCGAGGCCCGACGATTCTACGAGGACCCGACGCTCGAACCGCCGCGGCTCGATCTGTCGTTCCGTGACTACGTGATCGCCGAGGCGCGGCTGCGCGAGACCGACGAGTACAAGCGCAACGAGCGGTCCTGGCTGGATCGCGCGGCGACGCTGCCCCCCGCGCCCGATCTCCCGCTGGTCCACGATCCGGCGGCATCCGCGCACCGCTTTGTCCGCCGGCTCGAAGAGATCGAGGCGCCCATCTGGCGCGAGCTGAGTGCCCGCGCGAGTCGCGCCGGCCTGACACCGGCTGGTGTGCTCTGCGCCGCCTGGGCGGAGGTGCTGCGCGTCTGGAGCGCGGCGCCCGAGTTCACGCTGACGGTGACGATGTTCCGCCGGCTGCCGCTTCACCCCCAGGTGAACGAAATCATCGGAGACTTCACGTCGACGATCTTGCTCGAGTGCGCGCCGCGCTCCGGTGGCTTCGAAACCCGCGCCAAGGCGCTCCAGGCGCGGCTGGCGGACGACCTCGATCACTCAATCGTGAGCGGCGTGCACGTCATGCGCGAGCGGGCCCGCCTGCTCGGCGCCAATCAGTACACGGGATTCCCGGTGGTGTTCACGAGCACGCTCGGCCACCAGGGCGCGGCCGAACGGGAGGCGTCGCCGGTCGCATGGCTTGGCGACCACGTGTACTCGGTGAGCCAGACGCCGCAGGTCACGCTCGACTTGCAGGTGTCCAACCACGCCGACGGGGCATTGCTGGTGCTCGATGCGGTGGACGCGCTGTTCCCTGCCGGACTGCCCGACGAGCTGTTCGACGCTTACCGTCGATTCGTCCGCCACCTGGCCGAAGACGACGCGGCCTGGCAGGAGAGTCCGCGACACAACGTACCGTTGCCGGCCGTCGCGCTCGAAACGCGCGCTCGCGTCAACGCGACCACTGCGCCCGTTTCGAATCAGCTCCTGCACGAACTCTTCTTCGAGCAGGCCGCGAAACACGCGCAGGACACAGCCGTGATCTGTCCGAGCCGCCGCGTGTCGTACGGAGAGCTGCTCGCGGCGACGAACCGCATTGGGCGCCGACTGCGGAATGAAGAGGTCCGTCCGAACAGCATCGTCGCGGTCGTGATGGAAAAGGGCTGGGAACAGGTCGCGGCCGTAGTGGGCGTGCTCGCTGCGGGCGCCGCCTACCTTCCGATCGAGCCGACTGTGCCGGCCGAGCGCCTGCAATATCTGATCGAGCACGCGCAAGTCCGCTGGGCGCTGACCCAGCCGGCGCTGGACGCGCGTCTGAGCTGGCCGGAAGGCGTACGGCGGCTCTCGATCGACGAGCGTGCGCTCGATCCCGGCGACGCCCCGGCGCTCGATGTCGTGCAGCGGCCGACCGACCTGGCGTACCTGATCTACACCTCCGGCTCCACCGGGTTGCCGAAAGGGGTGATGATCGACCACCGCGGTGCGGTGAACACGGTCCTCGACATCAACCGGCGCTTCCAGGTCGGATCGAACGATCGCATCCTGGCGCTGTCGTCGCTTGGCTTCGACCTGTCGGTGTACGACATTTTCGGCCTGCTCGCCGCGGGCGGCGCAATTGTCCTCCCCGAAAACGCCAGGCGCCACGATCCGGCGCACTGGAGCGAACTGGTCGACGCCGAGCGAATCACCATCTGGAATACGGTGCCCACGCTGATGGAGGTGTGGGCCGAGGCGCGCGAGAAGGAGCAACCGGCGCCGCTGCCGCTCCGCCTCGTGCTCATGAGCGGCGACTGGATTCCGGTGACGCTGCCGGAGCGCATCCGCGCGCTCGCCGTCGCCGGTGCTCGGGATCGCGCCGGCCGCCCGCCGCGCATCATCAGCCTCGGCGGTGCGACCGAGGCCTCGATCTGGTCGATTCTCAATCCGATCGAACGCGTCGATCCGCGCTGGAAGAGCATCCCGTATGGGCGCGCGATGGTGAACCAGACATTTCACGTGCTCGACGAGGAGCTCGAGCCACGTCCGGTCTGGGTGCCCGGGATGCTCCACATCGGCGGCATCGGCCTGGCGCAGGGCTACTGGCACGACGAGGAGAAGACCAACGCGAGCTTCATCGTCCATCCACGAACGGGCGAGCGGCTCTATCGCACGGGAGACCTGGGCCGCTTCCTCCCGGATGGCAACATCGAGTTCCTGGGTCGGCAGGATGGACAGGTGAAGGTCGGCGGACATCGCATCGAGATCGGTGAAGTCGAGGCGAACCTGCTGCGGCATCCGGCCGTTCAGCACGCTGCGGTCGTCGTCCGGCAGGAGTCGAGCGGCGGCAAACGCCTGGTCGGCTTCGTCGTGCCGACCCCGGGTGCCGCGGCTCCCGATCTCGACGAAACGCTGCGCCGGCACCTGTTCTCGAAACTGCCAGACTACATGGTGCCGTCGACCATCTTCCCCCTTGCGTCGATGCCGGTGACGGCCAATGCCAAGATCGACCGCAAGAAGCTCGTCGACCTAGCGGCCGAACGCGCGCGGCCGATGGGCGCGGCCGCCGGGGCAGCCCCGGAGACGACCACCGAACGAGTGCTTGGTGTCGTCGTGGCCGAGGTCCTGGGCAAGCAGGCGATCGGGCGGTTCGACAGCTTCTTC
>JBEKAU010000289.1:0-4452 GCA_050015755.1 Vulcanimicrobiaceae bacterium
GACGACGTCCTTGTCCCCCTCGCCGACGGTGAAGTTGACGCCGTCGACATGGGCACCGCTCCCGAGCGTGACCGGAATCTGCAGGTCGGAGACGACGCCCAACCCCGGCGCGAGCGTCTCCGGATCGACGCTGAGCGTGTAGTCCCCCGGCGGGAGGTTGTCGAGCAAATAGGTGCCGTCGGGATCGGTGATGCCGGCGTGTTCGCCGGGCTCGGCGACGACGTACGCGTTTTCGACGCCGCCGCTGCCGTGGTCGTGATCGAAGACGATCTTGCCGCCGATCGAGCCGAGTGCGGCCGCGGTGAAGGCGACGTGGGCGACGTCACCGACGACGACGTTGACGCTCTGTTTGGGCTGCGAGACGCCGCCGAAGGTGGCCGGGAACGATTCCGGGACGACCGCGATGGAGTGCGAGCCGCCGGAAAGACCGCCGAACGCGAAGGTGCCGCGCGCGTCGCTCGTCGCGCGCTGCTGGCCGTCGAGCAGTACGACGACCCCCGGAATCGGCGCCGTCCCGGCCTTGATCGTGCCGACGATCGAACCATAGGCGCCGATGCCGAGCACCAGTTGCGCCTGTTGCCCACCGGCGAGGTTGACGCTGGTGATCGGGCTCGCCGCCTGCTCGCCGCGCGGTAAGCTGGCCGGATCGATCGTGACCTCGTGGATGCCGGCGGTCACGAAGCGAAACGAGAAGCGGCCCTGCACGTCGGTGCGCACCGTCTGCGAGCCGTCGAGGACGACCGCGACATTAGCGGCGCCGATCGTCGGCCCGTTGCTCTGTGGCGCGAACAGCGGCGAGGAGTTGACGGCGGTCTGCACGACGCCCAGGATCGTCCCGGGCAAATGCGGATCGGCACGACCGGTCACGATGCCGTTCCCGAATGCGAACGGCGCACCGAGCGAGAAGCCGAACTGCGCGCTGCGACCGTCGGTGACCGGTTGCAACGGATCGTGGCGCTGCTGGAACACGCCGTTGACCGAAAGCGTGAAGACCGGTGAGATGCGCCGGCTGACGGTGATGGTCGGGCCGAAATACGAGAGCGCCGATTCCGCGGTGAGCTCCCGTCCTTGTTGGAACGTGACTTGATAGCCGGTCTTGCCGCTCTGACGCGTGAAGCCCAGGCTCGCGGTCGTCGCGAGGTCGGGCCCGGCGATCGACGTCTCGCGCGCGACCGACGCTAGTGCCTGCA
Organism: Vulcanimicrobiaceae bacterium; assembly: GCA_050015755.1. GTDB lineage: Bacteria > Vulcanimicrobiota > Vulcanimicrobiia > Vulcanimicrobiales > Vulcanimicrobiaceae > Vulcanimicrobium. Next base: position 1,191 of record JBEKAU010000289.1, read on the forward strand.
CCGCGAACGCGGAGAACGCGTGCGCGAGCCCGAGGTCGTAGGAGACGTTGGAGAGTGCCGGACCGATCGAGGCGGTCGAGCGGCCGAGCGTCGTCCCGGCGGTCCAGGTCGTGCTACGCATCGGGAGCGCCAGGTTGAGCGTGGTCGTGCCGGTCCACGTCTTGCCGCTTTCCGGCGCGACGTTGGTCTGATTATTCAGCGAGAGATAGGCCGTCCCCGATTTTCCGAGCGGCTCTTGCAGCGAAACGGAGTCTTGCTGGTCATCCTGCAAACTGCCCTCGTCGCTGGTGCGATCGCGTTCGAACGTCGAGGTCAACGAACCGCCGCCGAACGTCGTGCGATACGAGAGCGCCGCGTAGCGGTCGTCTTGCGCCACGCCGCCGAGCGAGACGTAGTTCGGCGAGAGATCGCGTAGGTCCAAGCTCCAATAGGTGTGCGCGCCGCCGTCGTCGATGCGGCTCTCGAACGCGAAGCCGGTGCCGTCGGGAACCGGGACGCCGTCGTTGTTGACGTTGTGGTTGTTCTCGAAGCCCAGCTCGAGCTGCACACTGAGCTTGGCGGGACGCGAGGCGAAGCCCGCCAGCAGACCGTCGACCCGGCCGCCGCCGGCAGCGTCCGCGTCGTAGGCGGATATCTCCAGCAGACCCAGATGTCCGGTGTCACGCAGCCGGACTCCCTTGACCAGATATGCCGGTAATCCGCCGACCGCACCGGCGTAGAACGTCAGGTCGCCGTGTTTGCGCGGTAGCAGCACGGCCGGCCCGCGATTGGTCGTGCCGGCGGGGACGAGTCCCAGCGCACCGACCTGCTGCGGCCCGTACAGCAGGCTCTCTCGGGGCGTGTCGTACTCGGCCGTCGCCTGAGCGACGGTGCCGCCGTGGTTGCCGAACGTCGCCGGGATCTGCACATCGGTCGACGTCGTCGGGGTGCGCCGGCTCAGATCGATGAGCGCTCCGGCGTCGTCGTTCGACGTCGACTGCGCGCCCGCCAATCCGTTCGAGAGCTGCTGCCCGGCCGTCAGGTTCCCGGTCACGCTGATGGCGATCGGGCCCCCGTGCGTCCAGGCCGGCTTGGCGGTCGGCGAGGGCGACGGGGACGGCGAGGCAGTGGTGGTGGGCGCATCGGCCGAGAGCGCGAGATCGGTGGCGAAGAAGACGGCGGCGGTGCCGATCAGGGTCAGGCCCAGCGCGCGGCAGGCCGCCCGCAGGGTCACGTCAATTTGCGATCCACGTGTAGGTGATCGTCTCTTGGTAGCCGGTCGGCGGCACCGTCTCGGTGCCGATGCTGACCTCGTAGTTCACGTAGATCTTGATCGCACTGGTCACATCGCCGGTCCCGCCCTGCGTCGTGTACGCCAAGCGCGTGCCGCTCCCCGACGACGTCAGCAGGACCGGCGTGTAGGCGGCCGTGTTGTCGTACGCCATACACGGGGCGGTGATGCCGGTCGGGCACGGGACCGACGCCGCGCTGGTCGAGTTGGTGGCGTCGGTCTGGAGAGCGAGCTCGTTGGCCAATCCCGTGCCGGTGCGTGTCGGGTTCGCGCCGACCGATGCGTAGAGCGTCCAGTTGGTCGGGTTCGACGCATCCGACGTAATGGTGACGATCATCGCGTCGGTACATGGACGGTTCGTGCTGGCGGGGACGGTCCCGAAGTTGACGGTCGAGGTCGCGGGCGTGAGGGTCACGCCGGTGCACGTCGCGGCGCCGTTCACCGCCACCGCGATATTCGCCGAGAGCGCGATGAGGATCTGGGTGTCGGCGTACCAGTTCGACGTCGCTGCCGTCGTCGAGCTGTTGATCGTCGCGGGGAAATTGTAGGTACTGTTGATCTTGTCGGGCGCGAGCGCGGTGAACTGGACGCTCAGCGTGTCCCCTTGGACGAAGACGCCCGACGGACAGGTGATGGTGATGTTGCCATTCGTCGCCGTACCGCTGGTCGGGTTCGCGTAGGTCTCGGTGCACCCGTCGGCGGTTCCGGTCGTCGACATGGAGAGCGTCGGGGTGGTGGTGATCTTCCAGATGACACCGCTCGAGTCGGCACCGTTGGAGCCGGTGATGTCTTCGCCCGGGATGCCGATGACGATGCTCGTGAGCGGGACGTTGCCGGTGTTCTTCACCGTGTAGACGTACGTGTTGCCGTTGGTCACGTTGTAGTTGCCGGAGATCGAGGGTTGCGTCCCCGGCGTGATCGGGACCAGCGTCCCGGAGACGTTGCTGATCTCGTAGAAGCCGACGCCGGCGGCCGCGGTCGGGTTGACGGAAAGCGTCGAGTTGACGGGCGTCGTCCACGCGTCGGTGGTCGCACCGTGGCCCCAGCTGCTGATCGTGATCGGGGTGGCGGTCGAACTGCTTCCGGTCGTCACGGGGATGCTCACGTTGAGGATCCCGCCCGAGGTCAGCGAGAACGGCTCGTTCGTGGTCGAGAACGGGCAGACCGTGAGCTGGTCGGAGCCGAAGCTCGTCGAGCTGGCCGGCAGCGTCGGCAACGGGCTGATCTGCTGCGTGCACTGCCCGAAGTAGTAGGTCGTCGGCTGCCCCGTCCCGGAGCTCACGTACAGGCACGACCAGCCGCTGGTGGAGACCGTCAGGCTGCCGCACGCAGTCGGGAACGTGGCGTACGTCTGATTGGGGATCTGCAGCGCGACGAAGTCGATTTCGTCGGGGAACGGATCGGCGCCGGCGGCGGTGTTGCGGAAGTTGAAGTTCAGCGTGTTGGTGGTGTTGGTGCCGACGCTGCCCGGCGTGACCTGGCCGATCATCAGGGCACCGTTGAGCGAGAACGCACCCAGGGCCGTCGAGTCGACCGAGGTCGGGCTGCCGATGAAGGTCGCGTTCGTGCTGGCCGGCGTGATGGTGACCGGGAAGACGGCGTAGCCGTCGTAGCTGGTCTGGATCAAGGTGCCGACCAGATCGGTGTACGAGAACGACGTCGACGGCGGGGTGATCGCGAAGTAGAACGTCTGCGAGGTGCCCGGGCCGATCGTCGTCGAGGGTGTCACGCAGATCGTCGCGCGCGGGATGCCGTCGCAGTAGCCGTCGGTGGTGATCGCGGCACCGTTGGGCGAATGCGAGTCGACCGTGACGGTGTCCTCGGGCATCCCGGACGGAAGCAGCAAGTCGAAGATCTGGATCGTCTCGGTCGACGTGTCGTTGACTTTGAATCCGAAGACGAGCTTCGAGGCGGCGCTCGTGAACGGGTTGTTGAGGGCCATGATCGCCTGGTTGAAGCGCGGTGTGTACCCCGCGTCCTGCGCGGCGTGCC
>JBEKAU010000290.1:0-4449 GCA_050015755.1 Vulcanimicrobiaceae bacterium
CGCTGATCCCCAGATCGCCGAGATGGGTGTAGCCGACACTCTCGAGCCGCTCGATCGCGAGCGGCAGGTCGTCGGGACGACGCAACACGATATCGAGGTCGACGATCGGCTTGGCCGCGAGGCCCGGCACCGCGGTCGAGCCGACGTGCTCGATCCCCGCGGCCAGCGCGCCGAGCACGCGGGTCAGCCGATCGCGCAACTGCGCGAACGTCGTCGCCCACGCGGAATCGTAGGGCACGACGATGACGGGTTCGGCGCGATCCTCCGGCGAGAGCGGATCGTGGCGCCGCATCGTCAGCGTACGCCCAAGACCGTTGCCAAATTCGCGCGCGCGTCGAGCATCGGCGCCAGCGCGCCGCTCGCCGAGGTCAGCAGCGTCGTCACGCCCGGACCGTGCCCCGCCATGTACGACGAACCGTGCGAGACGACGGCGATCGTCACCGCGCCGGTGCGATAGATGCGTCCGTAACTGTTGTCGGCGTCGCGGATCGCAACCAGGTCGCCCAACCGCAATTGATCCAGGCCGTACTCCGAGACGACCTTGGGGTCGAAGCACTGGATATCGTAGTCGCCGCGCGCGACGGTCTGCCGGCCCAACCCCGAGCCCATCACGCTGGCTGGAACGATTCGCGCGACCGGGACGCTGAAGACACCGTGTTCGCGCGTGAGACCGAGTTTGTCCAGCAGATCGGGATCGCAGTTGAAGACGCGCACGTCGCCGGCGTTCTCGAGCGCGAGCCCGACGCCGACCGCACGCACGACCAGCTCGTCGCCGAGCTTCATCTTCTCCATCACCGCCGGCGCAAAGTCGATCAGCACGTGCTCGACGCCGCCATGCTTGCCGGTGACCACGCCGCGCTCACCCTTGGCGTCCCCGCTCGCGACCGTGACCGGGTTGCCGATGCACGCGAAGGTGCAGAACGCAGCGTTGACGGCGTCGTCGGGATGGCGTGCGCTGACGGCCGGCTCGATGTGGTCGGCCTCGTAGGCGAACGCGGAGTCACCGATTCGCACGTTGAGGGTGATCCCGCCGACGCTGGGGAGGATCCGGGGGACCCCGTCGCTCCCCACGTCGTAGAGCTGGGAGGGGAGCTGGGGGAAGGCGACCTGCGCCGAGAGGATCTGCGTCACCAGACGCGCGCGGTTGGACTGCACGTCGAGCCGTTTCCGCACCGTGAGGCGCGCTCCCGTTCGACGGCGAAGTGCCGGGGTCGTGCAGATCCGCAAGTCCTTCAGCTTCGAGGCCGCCCACGTGCTCCCGCACCACCCCGGGAAGTGCGCCCGCCTGCATGGCCACTCGTACCGGCTCGAGGTGGCCCTGGAGGGCCCGCTGCAGTCCGAGGGACCGGCCGCCGGCATGATTCAGGACTTCGACGTGATAGCGACCGCCGTCCGGGGAACGATTCTGGGCGAACTCGACCACCGGTCGCTCAACGACCTGATCGAGAACCCAACCGCCGAGAACATCGTCCTGTGGATCTGGAAACGCTTGGCTCCCGAACTCCCGCAGCTGGCCGAATTGGTGCTGTGGGAGACGCGGAGCGGCCGCGTCGTCCTCCGCGCAGGCGATCCGCTCACGCGCGGGTGACCGCCGGGCCGCATCGCCCTGCAAGGAGACTGCAATGATTCGTCCTCTCATCACTGCCCTCACCGCCGTCGTCCTGGGCGTCGCCCCGCTCGCCGCCGCTGCGCAAGTCGCGCCGGGCATGACCCTGAACGGCACCATCAACCAGAACCTCAGTTCGAACCACGCCTACGTCGGCGAGCCGGTCTCGCTCTCGGGCGTGTGGTCGAGCAACGGCGCCATCCGCCACGCCACCGTCTATGGGCACGTGCGGGAAGTCGTCCCGGCTGGTCAAGGGACCTCGGGCAAGATCCGCCTCGCCTTCGAGCAGGTGCGCGCGCCGCAGGGCACGTTCACGATCCAGTCGCGGGTGACGAGCATCCAGGCCGTTACCAAGAGCAACGCCGGGAAGGAAGCCGGCGCCGCGGTGGCCGGTGGCCTCATCGGCGGCATCCTCGGGCACGGCGCGCTGGGCGCGGTCCTGGGCGGCGGCGGCGCCTACGTGATTGCCAAGAACAACCGACAGAACGTGAACATCTCGGCCGGCTCCCCGGTCTCGATCCAGGTGCTGCGCTCCTACCGCCAGCAATAGGCATCGGTGCTGCAGCTCGCGGAGATCTTCTACAGCGTACAAGGTGAGGGGACGTGGACGGGAACGCCGGCCGTCTTCGTCCGCCTTGCCGGCTGCAACCTGAGCTGTGCGTTCTGCGACACCGACTACGCGCTCAAGTTCTTCGCCTCGATCGAAGAGATCGTCGCGCGCGTGCGCGCCGAAGGCGAAGGCTGCCCGATGGTGATCCTCACCGGCGGCGAGCCGCTCGCGCAGGCCGAGACGCGCGCGTTGATCGACGCGCTGCGCGCGGACGGCCGGCGCGTGCACATCGAGTCGAACGGGACGATGGCGACGGAGCTGCCGCCCGACGTCTGGCTGACCGTCTCGCCCAAAGAACGGCTCGCGCCGGCGATGGCCGCGCGCGCCAATGAGGCCAAGTTGATCGTCGATCGGCGCGTCCCGCAGGAGTGGGTCGCCGCCTTCCCGGAGGGGACCCCGATCTTCTTGCAGCCCGAGGGCAACAAACCGGCCAACGTCGCGCTGGCGGTCGACGCCGCCAAGCACGACCCGGGCCGGCTGCGGCTCTCGCTGCAAACGCACAAGTTCATCGGCGTGAGGTGACCGCGATGACCGATTCTGCCGCTGACCGGCTGTTCGCCGAATACGGGGGCTATCACACCGACCCGCGCAACCGACTCTGCCACGAGATCGGTATTCCGCTCATCGTGCTCGCGATCGAAGCGCTCGTGCGCGCGTTGCCGTTCGGGGCGATCGTCGCACTGCTCGTGACCGCGGCGGTCTGCGTGTATTACGTCACGCTGGCGGGGACGCGTGCGATCGCGACCGTCGCCGGGATGCTCGTGCTGTGGTACCTCGGCTCGTTCATCAGCTGGCCGTGGGCGATCGCGCTGTTCGCCGTCGGCTGGATCTTCCAATTCGTCGGTCACGCCTACGAAGGCAAGAAGCCGGCCTTTCTCACCAACCTCCTGCACCTGCTCGTCGGACCCTTGTGGATCGGGCACATCCTTACGACGCCCCGGTCCTCGTCGTCTGCGCGGTAGCGCGCGAGCTCGCGGAGCTCGCGCCGCGTGAGGGCGTCGAGATCGTCGCGGTCGGCGTTGGCCCGGTCGAAGCGGCGCTGGGGACCGCGCGTGCGCTCGCCCATCGCAGCTACCGCGCGGTGATCAACGCCGGCATCGCCGGCGGTTTTCGCGATCGCTGCGCGGTCGGCGACGTCGTCGTCGTGACGCGCGAAGAGTACGTCGAGCTGGGCCTCGAGGACGGCAGTGCGTTCTCGCTGCCGGACGGCGCCGCACTCGAACGTGTCGTCGAGGCGGACAGCGGGCTCATCGCGCCATTCGTCGGCGGCATCGCGCCGGTGATCCTCGGCCGCGGCGTCACCTCGGCGACGGTGACCAGCACCCACGCGCGCGCGCGGCTGCTCGCGCTGCGCTACCGGGCAGACGTCGAGTCGATGGAAGGCTTCGCCGTGCTGCGCGCCGCGCGCGAGGCCGGCGTGCCGGCGATCGAGATCCGCGGCGTCTCCAATCTGGTGGGCGACCGGGCGAGCAACGAATGGGACTTCGCCGCCGGTGCGCGCGGCGCGGTCGAAACGACGGGCACCCTGCTCGACGTTCTGTTCTCTCGATGACCTATTCGCTGGCCTATTCTCCCTGCCCGAACGACACCTACATCTTCGCCGCACTGACCAACGGTCTGTTGCCCGACGCACCGCAGGTGAAGGTCGTGCTCGACGACGTCGAGGCGCTCAACGAAGCGGCGCGCGAAGGCCGTTACGAGCTCACCAAAGTCAGCTACGGGGCGATCCCATATCTGCTCGAGCACTACCGCATCCTGCGCTCGGGCGGCGCGCTCGGGCGTGGCTGCGGGCCGCTGGTCGTCGCTCGGCCGCGTGCCGACGGCAGCGCGCCGGCGCTCGCCGAATTGCCCGAGGATGCCGTGTTCGCGATCCCCGGCCGCTTCACGACCGCGTTCGCGCTCTTGCGCCTGGCGCTCGGGCACGAGCCGCGCACGCAGGTGCTGCGCTTCGACACGATCGTCGACGCGGTCGCGCGCGGCGAGGTCGACGCCGGGCTGATCATCCACGAGTCGCGCTTCACCTACCAAAAAAGCGGCCTGGTGCAGGCGATCGACCTGGGTGACTGGTGGGAAGCGACGACCGGCAACGCGATCCCGCTCGGCGCGATCCTCGTGCGCCGCGACGTCCCGCTCACCGATGCGCGGGCGATCGACGACGCCATCCGCCGCAGCCTGCAGTTCGCGCGCGACCGAGAGGATGCGATCATCGACTACGTGCGCGAACACGCCTTCG
>JBEKAU010000291.1:0-4398 GCA_050015755.1 Vulcanimicrobiaceae bacterium
GTGGCGAGCTTGAAATCCTCGGCAATGCGTCCGTCGAAGAAAAAGCCTTCTTCGGGCCGCGTCTCGTCGACGAAGCGCAGCGCATCGCCGATGCGATAGAACCCTTCCTCGTCGAACGCTTCGGCGGTGCGCACCGGATCGCGGAAGTATCCGGGCGTGATGTTGTCGCCGCGCAGGCGCACTTCGAGCTTGCCGTCGACCGGGACCAGCTTCGCCTCGACGCCGGGGATCGGCACGCCGACGTAGCCGGGGCCCGACGCAAACCACGGCGCAGCGAGCGCCGCCGGCGCCGTCTCGGTCGAGCCCAGACTCGTCGTCATCACGATCCGCTCGCCGGTCGTCGCGACCGCCAGTTCCTGCAGCGCGTCCCACAAGTGCGGCGAAAGTCCGGCGCCCGAGTAGAACAGCACCCGCAACTGCGAGAAGAACTGCTGCGCGAGCTCCGGCTCGCGGCGCAGCGCGTCGATCAGCAGCTCGTAGCCCTTGGGCACGTCGAAGTAGATCGTCGGCGCCACCTCGCGCAGCGCGCGCACCGTCTCGCCGAACAGCGCCGGCACCGGTTTGCCGGGATTGACGTACAGCGTGCCGCCATTGGCCAGCACGATCCCGACGTTGTGGTTGCCGCCGAAGGTGTGGTTCCACGGCAGCCAATCGAGAATCACCGGCGGCTCGTCGGTCAGGAACGTCATGAACCCCTGGATCATCCGCTGGTTCGCGCACAGCATCCGATGCGTGTTGATGACGCCCTTCGGCGTCCCGGTCGATCCCGAGGTGAAGAGGATCTTGGCGATCGTCTCGGGGCCGACGGCCGCGTGCGCGCGCTCGAGCGCCGCGTCCGGCACGCCGGCCAGCAGCGCGGCGAACGGCGTCGTCGCACGGCGCGGATGTGGCGCCGCCGAGGTCACCAGCTCGACATCGGCCGGCACAGCAGCGTCGATCGCCTTCGCATACGCCGCGCCGTCGCTGGCGTAGACGAGCCCGGGTGTCACCACGCCGAGCACGTCGCGCAGTTTCTGGTGATCGGTCGAGACCAGCGAGTACGCCGTCGAGATCGGCGCGTACGGCACGCCGGCGTAGAGCGCGCCCAGGCCGAGCAGGGCATGATCGACCGCGTTCTCCGAGAGAATCGCGACGCCACGCTCGGCCGAGAGGCCGCGCGCGACGAGCGCCGCCCCGATGGCGCGCGCCGCCGTGAGCGCCTGCGCATACGACACGCGCCGCCACCCCGCACCCTCACGCTCGGCGACGAAGGTACGCTCGGGCGCTTGCGCCGCCCACCGTTCGAGGTGGTCGGTCAGCCGCGCGGCATACGCGCCCAGCGGCTCGCGATTGCGGACGATGCGAACCCCGTCGGGACGCCGTTCGACCGCGACCTCCCGCGAACCCAACCGGACCGGACGAACGCTTTGCACGCCGTCGTTCAGCGCGTGCGGCGGACCGCGACGATCGCGATGTCGTCGGTCGCGCTGGCCGGACCGGCGAGGCGCACCATCCGATCGCACAGCCCGTCGAGCTCACCAGCGCCGTCGGCGACCACCGACGCGAGTCGCGCCAAACCGTCTTCGATCGTCTCGCGACGGCGCTCGATCAAGCCGTCGGTGAACAGCACGAAGAGATCATCGCGCGCCAACGTGAACACACGCTCGGCGGCCGCCGTCGCTTCCACGCCCAGCAGTGGACCGCCCAAGGGAAGGAAGCCAACCTCGGTTGCGGTCCGCAGCAGTGGCGGCGGATGGCCGGCGTTCGCCAACACGCCCCGCCCGTCGGCCGGGTCGTAGACCGCGCAGCACACCGTCGCCGTCACGTCGGGATGAAAGCGCAACAAGAGACGGTTCAGACGCGCCAGCATCGCCGCCGGGCCGTGACCTTCGAGCATGTACGAGCGAATCGCCGTGCGCAGTTGCGCCATCACCGCGGCGGCTTCGAGCGAGTGCCCGACGACGTCGCCGATCGCGAGCACGACGCGGCCGTCCTCGAGCGTGAAGATCTCGTAGAAATCGCCGCCGACTTCCGCGTGCTCGGCGCTGGCTTGATAGCGCACCGCGATGTCGAGCCCCGGGATCGAGGGCACGACGTCCGGCAAGAGGCTCTTCTGCAGCGTCAGCGCGATCTGCCGCTCGACGTCGAACGAGCGCGCGTTGCGCAGTGCGATACCGGCCGCGCGCGCGTATTGGGTGAGCACGACCTCGGACTCATCGCCCAGCGTGCGCGGTGCGTTGGTCTCGCGGCCGACCAGCAAGAACCCGTGTACGCCGACCGGATCGCGGAACTCCGCCACCAGGAACGTCGAGACGCGGTGCCCGGGGATCAGCCCCATCAACGCCGCCGCGCCGACCGTCGTACGGCCGGCGAGTGCACGGCGCGTCGCTTGCAACGAGGCCGGATCGTGATCGTGCAGGACGGCGTCCTCGCCGGATACGGCGACGGCGAGAAAGCTGCGGTCGCCGACGACGGCGTTCGCGATTGCGGTCGTCTCGAACAAGGCGCTCGCCTCGCGCACGATCGCGGTCAGCAGGTGCTCGAGCGAAGGCGCTTCGTTGAGCGCGTAGGTCGCATCGTTCAGCGCGCGCAACCGGCGCGCCAGCACGATCGCCGTCCGCTCCGCGGCGGCGCCGCGCAGCAGTGCCTCGATGCTCGCCAGCAGTTCTTCGCGCTCGAGCGGCTCGACCAGGTAGCCTTCGGCGCCGCGCCGCAGACCCTCGGAACGATCGGCCGGCTGGATCGCGGTCGCCGAGACGTGCAGCACCGGAATCGCGCTGGTCGCGTGGTCCGCCTTGATCCGCTCGCAAACGTCGTATCCGGTCATGTCGGGCAGGTTGATGTCGAGCACGACCAGGTCGGGCTCTTCGGCCGCCGCGATCTCGAGCGCCTCGGCGCCGGTCTTGCCCTCGAACACTTCGTAGCCGGCGCGGCGCAGCCAGGTCGCGAGGACGTAGCGATTGCTCTCGCTATCGTCGACGACCAGGATGCGGGCCGGGATCAGCGGATCGACCGTCACGTCGGCAGCGCCGTACGCTCGAGCGCGGCCGCGATCGCCCCGCGCACGCTCTCGCGGCTGACGGTCGCCTTCGCCAGGACGGCCGCGGCCGACCCGAGGATGGTCTGCAGGCTCGGCGAGAGCTCCGCCGAGGTGACGATGACGACCGGAATCGCGCGCAGCCGTGGATCGCTGCTCATCTCCGCCAGCACCGCGGCACCGTCGAGATCGGGCATCCGCAAGTCGACGAAGGCGAGCTCGGGGCCGTACTCGCGCAGCAGCTGCAAGCCCTCGATGCCGCCCCGCGCCTCGAGCACCTGACTCGCCAGACCTTGCAGCATCCCGCGCAGCGCAGTGCGGAAGCCTTCGTCGTCGTCGACGATCAACACGGTTCCGACGCTCACCGGCGCGGGCGGCTGCTGCCCCGGCGTGTGCGGCGCGCGCAGCAACGGTTGCCACACCAGCGGAACGCGCAACGTGAAGGTGCTCCCGCGTCCGGATTCGCTCTCGACCCGCATCTCGGCGCCGAGCGTCTGCGCGAGCCGCCGCGCATACGGAAGCCCGAGGCCCGTCCCCTTTTGTTCGACCTGCAATGGCCCGCGCACCTGATAGAATTCTTCGAAGATCCGCTCGAGGTCCTCGCGCGCGATCCCGATGCCGGTATCGCTAACGGTGATCTCGAGCGCGTGCGCGCTCTCGACCCGCGCCGCGAGCCGCACCGTCCCGTGTGGGGTGAACTTGAGCGCGTTGGTCAGCAGGTTGCGCAGCACTTGACCCAGCAGCATCGGATCGGTTTCGACCGGCGGCAACGGGGTCGGCGCATCGACGACCAGCGTGACGCCGGCGCGCGCCAACGGCCGCAGCGCACCGCGCAGCTCGGCGAACAGCGCGCCGAGATCGACCGTGGTGACGTCGGGCTCGATGCGGCCCGACTCGGCTTTCGCCAAGTCCAGCAACTGGTTGACGAGCAGGAGCAGCTCACCGCCCGACGAGCGCACCAGCTCGAGCTGTTGGCGCTGGGCGCCGGTCAGCCCGTCGGAACTCGGATCGAGCAGCAGCCGTCCGAGCGCGAGGATCGAGTTGACCGGGCTGCGCAGCTCGTGGCTGACGTTGGCGAGGAAACGGCTCTTGGCTTCGTTCGCCTCGTTGAGCCGCACGGTCTTCTCGTCGATCTCCGCGTACAGCGCGACGACGCCGCGATTGGTCTCCTCGAGCTCGTCGGCGAGCTGCGCGTACATCGCCATCACGCCGCGATTGGTCTCTTCCAGCTCGCCGTTGAGCTGCACGAGCTGTTCCTGATGCGTCTCGAGCTCCGAGAGTGCGGCGATCAGGTCGCGGTTCTCCAGCCGCAGCTCGTCGAGCGCGCTCGGCGAGGTTATGCGGCTGAGCTCCTCGCGCAGCGTGACCGGGTTCGCGCGGCG
>JBEKAU010000292.1:0-4390 GCA_050015755.1 Vulcanimicrobiaceae bacterium
GATCTCGCGCTCGCCGTAGTGGCGCGCGACCTCCGCGTAGACGTCCGCGGGGACGCGGATGCCGGTCGTCATGGCGTCGGTATAGGCGAGCACCGCGCGCTGGGCCTCGTCGAAGGACGCGCTGGCTCGCCAATCGCGCAGATGCTCGCACTGCGCGAGCGTCAGGCCGGCTTCGCAGGCAAGCTTCGGAACGTGCTGCGCGAGAACGTACGCGGCGGCGTTGAGATAGGCAATGCGCACAATCACGATCTCGCGCACGAGGTCGCTCAGCGCCGTCCCGAACCGCACGGCGTTGAGCAGTCCGAACCACGCTATGGCGAGGTCGGGACTGTGCAACAGCAGACGGTACACGTTGATCAGCCGTCCGCGTCGTCCGTGCTTGAGCACGGCGATCCGTTCCGCCAGTTCGGGATGATCGGTTTCCTCGACGAGTGCCACGCGAGCCATGGGCGCCGGGGATTCTGACCGCGCGGAGCGATTCCCGTAGGTCGCCTCGGAAGCGCCTACTCCGCAGCTCCCCAGGATTCCAGCGCCTCGACGGCGAGTTCCCACGCCTCCATTGCGGCGCCGCTCTCGGCGTTCAGGCGATCCATCTCGCGTTGGAGGCGCACGACGGCGTCCGGGTCGTCGTACAGGTCGGGCGCGGCGAAGCGCGCTTCGAGCGCGACGCGATCCTTGTCGAGCTTCGCGACGCGGTTCTCGGCGTCGGCGACGGCGCGCTTGCGACGGCCCAGTTCGAGCTTCGCTTCGTGCGCGGCCTGGCGGTCGAGCTGCACCGGCGTCGGTGCGACGGGTTTGCGCGCGTCGCGCGCCGGCGCCGTGACGCGTTCGTCCTCGCGGCGCTCGTATGCCTCGTAGTCGTCGTCGATCACGTGGGCGTGCCCGTCTCGGATCGCGACGACCCGTTGCGCGAGCCGCTTGAGCAGAAAGCGATCGTGCGAGACGACGAACAGCGCGCCGTCGTACTCGGCAAGGACGTCCTCGAGCGCCTCGCGGCTGGGGATGTCGAGGTCGTTGGTCGGCTCGTCGAGGAACAGGCAGTCGGCGCGCTGCGCCATCAGGCGCGCGAGCATGATGCGGCGGCGTTCACCGCCCGAGAACGCCTCGACCGGTTTGTCGCCGGAGTCGCCGCCCAGGTTGAGCCGGCCCAGCAGGCCGCGCGCCTGTTCGTCGGTGACGCCCATCTGCATCACCGCTTCGGCGGCGTTCACGCCGCCGGGGAGATCGTCGGCGGCGCTCTGCGAGTAGCTCGCGGTACGCAATCCGCTCCCGTAGGTCACGCCGCCGCGATCGGGCTGCAGATCGCCTTGCAGAATGCGCAGGAAGGTCGACTTGCCGGCGCCGTTCGGGCCGACGATGGCAACCTTCTCACCGCGCGCGAAGCGCGCGCTCAGGTTGGCGAAAAGCGGCCGATCGTAGGCTTTCGCCAGGCCGGTGACTTCAACCGCGAAGCCCGTCGTCGCACGCCGGGCAGCGGTCAGCGCGACCGCGATCGCGCGCTTCTCCGCCCGCGGCGCGTCGACGGCACCGAGTTTCGCGAATGCTTTCTCGCGACTGCGCACGTGGCTGTAGTTGTGGGAGCCGTGCGTGCGCAGTTCGTCGATGACTGCCTTCTGACGCGAGCGCTCATCGAGAAACGTCGCGTAGTCGCGCGCCTGCTGTTCGCGCCGCGCCTCGCGCTCGGCGAGGTACATGGTGTACGCGCTGCCGGCCTTGACGTCGTAGTTCGCCAACTCGCCGCGGTCGAGCTCCCAGATCCGGTTCGCGACGCGTTCGAGAAAGTAGCGGTCGTGGGAAACGATGAGATACGCGCGCGGATCGCGAGCGACGAACGATTCGAGCCAACGCACGGTGTCGAGGTCGAGATGGTTGGTCGGCTCGTCGAGGACGAGCCAGTCGGGCGATTCGAGCAGCGTGCGCGCGAGCAGCGCACGGGTGCGCTGACCGCCGGAGAACTCGCTCAGCGGCCGGTCGAGGTCGCTCTCGGCGAAATCGAACCGGCCGAGCGTCGCTCGCATCTCCCATTCCTCAGCTGCGCCGCGGGCGCGTGCTTCTTCGAACGCCGCGCGCAAGGTCGCCGGTCCGCTCTCCGCCGCGTCCTGAGCGAGGTACCCCCAGCGCGTCTCTCGCGCGCGCACGACGCTGCCCCCGTCGGGCTCGTCGCGGCCGACCAGAATGCGCACGAGCGACGACTTGCCGGCGCCGTTGGGGCCGACCAAGCCGATCTTCTCGCCTTCCCGGACGACACCGTCGAGCGCGTCGAAGACGTCGTGCGCGCCGTAGTGACGCGTGAGGCCGCTGAACCGGAGTAACTCCATGCCGTTAGCGGAGCTTCGCGATGCGGCCGTCAGGCCCCACGACCCACGGCAACCCAAGCGCATTCCAGGCGCCGGTGTCGAGCGGCGACCAGTTGCGGCCGCCGTCGGTGCTTGCATCCGAACCGTTGGTGCCCGCCGCAATCCAGCGCTGCCCGGCCGCGTCCCACGCAACCGTCGAGCGATAGCCGTGAGGCGGTACCTTCGCGGCCATCCAATGGCGACCGTCTTCGCTCCATGCCGCCGTCCCCGTCCCGACGCTCGGATGACGATAATCGCCGCCGACCGCGATCCAGCCCGTCGCGCCGCCTTCCGTGCGAACCGCGACCGCGAACACCCCGGCGGCGTCGCCGGCCTTCGCGATCGGCACGTCGATGTGCGTGAACGCGCCATCGACGGTCCCGGCATACACGCGCGCGCCGCCGGTGCCGAAGAGCAGCGTTCCGTCGGGTCCGACGAGCAGCGCGGAATTGCTGGCTGCGAACGCGCCGTTCGCCACGCCGTCCGTTTCCAAGCCGCCTGCTGACGCACGTATCCAACTGACGCCGCCATCGACCGTGTGCAGCACGACGAAGCGGCCGCCGACCGGATCGCCGAGCACGTAGCCATCCTCGCGCGTGCGGAACGCGAGCGTGTCGTAAAAGCCGTCCGGATCGCCGTTGACCAGCAGCAGCCTCCAGGTTGCGCCGCCGTCGTGCGTAGCAAAAAGACGTGAGGTGCTGCCGGGACCACTCGACATCACGATCGCGTCGTCGGCATTCCATGCCCACACGCCGCGAAAATCGAGCTGGTCGGCACCGGGCGGCGTCGCGCAGCGATGCCAGGTCGCACCACCGTCGGTGGTGCGCAGAATCGTGCCACCGCTTCCGCTCGCCCACGCGACCTGCGCGTCCACCGCGTGAATGCCGCGCAAGCCCGCGTGCGTTCCACTGTCCTGCATCACCCACGGACCGGATGCGGGCGTGAGCGGCACGGCGGCGACCTCCATTGCGATGACGAGCGCGGCACTCACGACGAGGAATGCGAGACGGGCCAAGCGGAGCACGCCGAGGCGTTCGCCCTACGACGCAAGGCCCCGCTTGCTCCGCACGCTCGCGGCGCTCGACTAGTTGGAGTAACCGCGCCCCGTGGCTGCAGCCGCGGGCGTCTTCCCTCCGCCCAGTTCGACGAGGAACGCCTCGTGGTCGACCGGCCGTGAGAACATCGGGTAGTTCTTCTCGACCGCGAGCCGCTGTTCGTCTTCGCTCACCGTTGCGGTGCAGTCGGTGAGCGTGTAGACGTTGTAGCCCTTCTCATACGCGGTGCGCATCGTCGACTCGACGCAGCAGTTGGTCAGAAATCCGCCCAGCGCGATCGTCGTAATGCCGCGGCTGCGCAGGATGAAGTCGAGGTTCGTGCTCGCGAACGCGTCCAGGCCGCGCTTGCCCTCGACGACGATGTCCGTCTCTTCCGGCGCGAGATCGTCGACGATCGCCGCGCCCCACGTTCCCTTGACGAATGACTTGCTGTCGACGACGCCCTTGAGGATCCCGTACGGCTCGTCGCTGAGCTCGCGATAGCCCTCGGCGAACATGATCGGCGCGTGCACGATCGTCGCACCGGCATCGCGCGCCTGCTCGACGGTGTCGATGGTATTCTGGAGCATGTTCGTCTGCTCCATGACGCCCTTGACGGCGCCGTGCAGCGTCCCGCCGTCGGACGTGAAGTCGTTCTGGTACTCGATGAGAACGACGGCGGTCTTCGTCGGATCGATGGACATCGGGCTACCTCCGGTGATCGTGGGGCGATGCGCTTTCCGACGGACGAGGCCGAGTCCGGGCGGTTAAGCGAGCGGTTTCGTACCTCGACCCGCGACGAACGCCTCGGCAGCTTCAGCGGCATCTCGCAGGGCGGCGCAATCGGGATCGTCGCGATCCGTAGGCCCGGTGCGCAGCGGACCTACGCCAAAACCGCTGCCGGCGCGGTCCTCACGAACGCCTCGGCAAGGTCGGAGATCAGATCGTCGACGTCCTCGAGCCCGACCGAGAGCCGCAGCAAATCGGCGGTGATGCCGAGCTCGGCCTTGCGCTCCGCGG